>PUPC01000217.1 GCA_003553185.1 Planctomycetota bacterium
GGCACTCTTCGGCCGGCCGGTCTCAAGGAGGTGCTCGCCCCGCTGGACGCACTTCGAGAACGGCACGTCGGAGACATCGTCCGGCGGCTCGTCCGGCTTTGCGGTCGGCGGCTCGGGCGGGATGGCGTTCGAATCCGTGCCCACCGCCTCGAACAGCGCTCGCTCGACACGACCCAGCACCCAGCCGAGTATCTCGAGGTTATCGGTGATCGGGCCAAGGAGAAGCCGCATACAGCCCTCGACCACGCGGCCGGTGACGATCCGCCGGGCGGCGGAAAGCGTGGGCACGATCGGGTTGTCGGGGGCGAGCTCTTCGGCGCGACGGAGCGAGCCCGCCGCCGCCTCGTCATCGCCCTGCCGGATTTTCAGATAGGCGCCGAACAGGGCGGGGACCGGGTTGTCCGGGGCGGCTGACTCGGCGTGGTCTATCCGTGCGACGGCCTCGTCGATGCGGCCGGCCCGGGCCAGGGCCAGGGCATGCTGGGTGAGGAGCCGCGGGTCGTCCGAATCGGTCTCGGCGAACGCCGCCAGCGCCTCGTCGGTACGGCCGGACCGCGCCAGCTTCTGGCCGCGCCGCAGTATCCGAGTGATCGATGTCCCTGCCATGTCGAGGGCATAATGGCATGGCCCCCGGGCGCTGTCAAGCCGGTCGCCTTCCGGCCCCTTCGTCCTCGCACATCGTTCCGGCGCGGCCCTCCGCCGGCCTCGGCGAGGTGGCCACGATATTCCTGCGCGTTTCCGCCTGTCAGGCCCGAATCGCTTGATTGGGTTCAGGGATCGGGATATACTGGTTTTTTGGTGGTTGTTTGCCTGTCGAATTAAAAAGGAGATTTTCTTGCTGGTTATTGGTGAACGCATCAACAGTACCCGTAAAGCGATACGTAAGGCGATCCTCGACCGGGACGCGGACTGCATCCGCAAGGAGGCCCAGCGTCAGGTCGAGGCCGGAGCCGATTACATCGATGCGAACGCGGGCATCGAGCCCGAGCGCGAGCCGGACGACCTGGTCTGGCTGACCGAGACCATCCAGTCGGCGGTCGATTGCCCCGTTTCGCTCGACACTGCCAGCCCCGACGCGATGAAGGCCGCCCTCGGCGTCCACAAGGGCACGCCGATGATCAACTCGATCACCGGCGAGGAAGGCCGGCACGAGACGGTCCTGCCCCTGGCCGATGAACACGACGCCCGCCTCGTCGCCCTGACCATGGGCCGGGCCGGGATGCCGCGGACCGTCGAGGATCGGATGGAGGCGGCCCGCGGGGTGGCAGACCTCATCTCCGGGCAGGGGATCGGGCTGGACCGGGTGTACTTCGATCCCGTTCTCTGCTCGGTGGCCACCGAGAGCGAGGCGGGCCAGATCGCGCTCGAGACGGTCAGCCGGCTGCGGGACGAGTTCCCCGACGCCCACATCACCTGCGGCCTCAGCAACATCTCCTTCGGCCTGCCCCAGCGGAACGTGCTCAACCGCAACGCCCTGGCGATGCTGATGGCGGCGGGGCTCGACTCGGCTATCATCGACCCGACCGAGCCGCACATGATGTCCGCCGTGCGGGCGGCCGAGGCCCTGCTCGGGCAGGACGACTTCTGCATGAACTACATTACGGCGGCACGAGGCGGCGAACTGGACTGACATTAGGGATGGGCGGCTATGCTCTGTGAGAACTGTAACGAGAACCCGGCGACGTTCCACGTCGTCGAGATCACCGACGGGAAGAAGCACGAGGTCCACCTGTGTGAGGATTGCGCCCAGAACAAGAACATCGGCGTCCCACAAAGTCTCTCACTGAACGAAATCCTTACCAGCTTGATGGAGGCCCACACCGAAAAGGAGGCGTCCGAGCTGAGCGGAGTGTCCTGCCCGACCTGCGGCATGACCTACGCCGAGTTCAAGCGGAGCGGCCGGCTGGGCTGCCCGCAGGACTACGCCGTCTTCCGAAAAGGCCTGGAGCCGTTCCTCGAGCGAATACACGGGGCGACCCAACACCAGGGGAAGGTGCCCCGAAGTGCCGGACCCGAGTCTGCGCTGACCGCCGAGCTGCTCCGCCTGCGACGCGATCTGGACAGCGCGATCGAGAGCGAGCAGTACGAGGACGCCGCCCAAATTCGGGACAGGATTCGCGAGCTCCGCGAAGGACAATAATATCGATGGACCTGAATAAATTAGCCAGACATGCCGGGGAATGGTTGCGCGGATCGGGCACCGACGCCGATATCGTCGTCGCAAGCCGCATCCGACTGGCCAGAAACGTGAACGACGTTCCGTTCGTCTCCCGGTGCACCCCCGACCAGAAGAACGACCTGGCACACACCCTCAGCGACGTCATCATAGACATCGGCATCGGGCGGGACGGCCACTACTTCTCGCTGGAAGACCTGGGCGAGATCGACCGGCTGCTGCTGGTCGAGCGGCACCTGATCAGCCGCGACCACGCCGAGGCCGACGGGGCCCGAGGCGTCGCCTTCGACCAGCACGAGAAAATCAGCGTGATGGTCAACGAAGAAGACCATCTCCGGCTCCAGGCGTTCCGGTCGGGCTTTCACGTCGAAGAGACCTGGGCCACCATCGACGAGCTCGACAACCAGGTGGCCGAACGGGTCGACTACGCATTCTCCCAAGAGCTCGGATTCCTCGCCGCCTGCCCCACCAACGTAGGCACGGGGATGCGGGCGAGCGTGATGCTGCATCTGCCCGCACTCGGCCTGACCAAACAGATCGAGCAGGTGGTACACGCCGTGCAGAAGATGGGACTCACCGTGCGCGGCCTGTACGGCGAGGGGACCCAGGCGTCCGGATCGCTGTACCAGGTCTCGAACCAGGTGACCCTGGGCAAAGCGGAGGCCGAGATCGTACAGAACCTGGCGAGCACCGTCCCGACCATCGTCTCGATGGAGCGAAACGCCCGACAGGTGCTCATGGAACACCAGCGAGAGCGGCTCGAGGACAAGGTCTGGCGATCGTTCGGCGTCCTCCGCTCGGCCCGGGCAATCAGCTCGGAAGAAACGATCGACCACCTCTCCCAGATGCGCCTGGGGGTGAACCTCGGCCTGCTGGAGACGCTGGACATGGGGACCGTAAACCAGTTATTCATCCTCACCCTGCCGGCCCACCTGCAAAAGATCGAGGGGCGGCGGCTGGAGCCGAAACAGCGCGACATCTTCCGGGCCAGCTTCATCCGCGAGGCACTGGGCGAGTCGTGAACGACAACCCCTTTTCGGGGATTATGTCGGGTTGAAATGTAAATTGGTTAGGAATCTGAACGAAAGTACGATAACATAGAAGAAGAAGGCAGCATCCGAAGAGCCGACATCAAAGAAGCGCCACCTACATAAGAAGAACGGAGACATACCGATGATTGACCGATTCACCGACCGAGCCAGAAAAGTCATTATGTATGGCAAGCAGGAGGCCCAGCGCCTCGGCCACGACTTCCTGGGCACCGAGCACATCCTGCTCGGCCTGGTCAAGGAAGGGACCGGCGTGGCGGCAAACGTCCTCAAGGCACTGGGCGTGGACCTCAAACGCATTCGGGCCGAAGTCGAGCGGCTGGTCCAGAGCGACCCGTCGCTCAGCCAGAATGCGAAGCCCTCGGGCGAGGTCCGCTATACCCCCCGCGCCAAGCGAGTGATCGAGCTGGCCCTGGACGAGGCCCGCAGCTTGGGCCAGAGCTACATCGGGACCGAGCACCTGCTGCTCGGCCTCCTGCGCGAGGGCCAGGGCGTCGCCGCACAGGTGCTCCAGAACCTGGGCCTCCGACTCGAGAGCGTGCGCGAGGAAGTCCACTCGTTCCTCGGGACCGCCGACCTGCTCGCCGGCGAACAGAAGGGCACCCGCAAGCCCGATTCCGATAAGAAAAAGAAGTCCGACACCCCCGCGCTCGATTCCTTCGGCCGCGACCTCACCGAGCTCGCCCGGGAGGGCATGCTCGACCCGGTCATCGGCCGCGAGAGCGAGATCGAGCGGCTCACTCAGGTGCTGGCGCGGCGCACGAAGAACAACCCCGTGCTCCTGGGCGAGGCGGGTGTGGGCAAGACGGCCATCGTCGAGGGCTTCGCCCAGGCGGTCGTGGCCGACGATGTCCCCGAACTGCTGCGCAAGCAGCGGATCGTGGTGCTCGACCTGGCGATGATGGTCGCCGGGACCAAGTACCGCGGCCAGTTCGAGGAGCGGATCAAGGCGGTGATGAACGAGGTCCGCCGGAGCAAGAATGTGATCCTGTTCATCGACGAGCTGCATACGCTGGTCGGGGCCGGCGGGGCCGAGGGGGCGATCGACGCCTCCAACGTGCTCAAGCCCGCCCTCTCGCGTGGCGAGGTCCAGTGCATCGGGGCCACCACCCTCGACGAGTATCGCAAGCACATCGAGAAAGACGGGGCGCTCGAACGGCGGTTCCAGACCATCATGGTCGACCCGCCCAACAAGGAGCAGGCCGTCCAGATTCTGGCCGGGCTCCGCGACCGCTACGAACAGCACCACTGCGTCCAGATCACCGACGAGGCCATCGACCAGGCGGTCGAGCTCTCCTCCCGGTATATCAGCGGGCGATTCCTGCCCGACAAGGCGATCGACGTGATCGACGAGGCGGGCGCCAAGGTGCGGATGGCGGTGACCACCACTCCGCCCAACCTCAAGGAGCTCGACCGGGAGATCGAGCGGACCGTCGCCGAGAAAGAGGCCGCGGTCGCCAGCCAGGATTTCGAGCGGGCAGCCGGGCTCCGCGACACCGCCGAGAAGCTCAAAAAGAAGAAAGAGGCCGAACTGGCGAGCTGGCGCGAACAGCACCAGGAAGAGGAGGGCGTGGTCGACGGCGAAGTCGTCGCCGGCGTGGTCTCGATGATGACCGGGGTGCCGCTCCAGCGGCTCGCCGCCGAGGAAGCCGAACGACTGCTCCAGATGGAGAAGGAAATCCATAACCGCGTGGTCAGCCAGGACGAAGCGGTCAACGCCATCTCGCGCGCCGTCCGGCGCTCCCGCAGCGGTCTGAAAGACCCGAGGCGGCCCGTCGGCTCGTTCATCTTCCTCGGCCCGACCGGCGTGGGCAAGACCCTGCTCGCCCGGGCATTGGCCGAGTTCGTGTTCGGCGACGAGGACGCGATCGTCCAGATCGACATGTCCGAGTACATGGAGAAACACAACACCTCGCGGCTGGTCGGGGCACCGCCGGGCTACGTGGGGTACGAAGAAGGCGGGCAACTGACCGAGAAAATCCGGCGCCGACCCTACTCGGTCGTCCTCCTCGACGAGATCGAGAAGGCCCACTCCGACGTGTTCAACATGCTCCTCCAGATTATGGAGGAAGGCCGACTGACCGACAGCTTCGGCCGGCAGGTCGACTTCCGGAACACCATCCTCATTATGACCTCGAACATCGGGGCAGACGTCATCAAGAACCAGGCCCCGATGGGCTTTGCCCCCGGTGAGGACGTGAACGCCGACTACGGCCAGATGAAGGAACGGCTGCTCAAGGAGGTCAGAAAGAAGTTCCGACCGGAGTTCATCAACCGGCTGGACGACACCATCGTCTTCCGGTCTCTGGACAAGAACGATCTCAGCAAAGTGGCCGAACTCGAGCTGCGCAGTGTTCGAGGCCGACTGGCCGACCGCGGCATCCAGCTCGAGCTGACCGACGAGGCCCGCCAGTTCATCGTGGACAGCGGATACGACCCCGACCTCGGCGCCCGCCCCATCCGGCGGAGCATCGAGCGGCTCATCGAGGACCCCCTGTCCGAGGAACTGCTCGCCGGGCGGTTCAAGGACGCCGACACCATCCGGGTGGTCGTCCGCAAAGGCCACCTCGACTTCGTCGCGTCGGCCGAAGAACCGGCCGCTGTCGCCACCGAATAACCCGCTTGCGCCGTGCCTGCCGCCCGCACTGCAGGGCGGCGGGGGCGCACCCCCGTCCTCAACGTGACATCCTGCCCGGTGTGTGTGGGCTGAAGAACGGCCCCGGATATGGATAAAGGGAATAAAGTCTAGCACGATTTGCGCCGATACGATAAAGTGGTATCGTCCACAGACCGGCCGTGTTTCCCCGATTTCGGGAGGCGTTTTGAGAAAGCATACCCCATCTCTGGTCCTCACGCTTGCCCTGGCTCTCATTGTCAGCGGTTGTCGTTCGTCCCGCCGGCGGGACGATGGGAAGCCCGCCGGCCCCGTGCTGATGCACATCGAGGAGGTGGCCGAACGGCTCGACCTCGAGGTGTCGGCCCGATCGACACCCGGGATGTTCATCCTCTCCGGCTCGGGCGGCATCATCGTCTTCCGCCCGCCGGTCATCATCGTCAACGACACGGCCTGTTTTCGCGGCCACCGGACCCGCATCGAAGGCGACAAGGTCTTCATCCCGGGCGATTTCTTCGCAACAGCCGCGAAGCATCTGCACTGTTCGGCCGCCGCGCCTTGCGACGATAAACCCGATTCCGATGCTCGGCCGACGCCTGACAGGCCCGCCCCGTCGCCGCCGCACGTGGTCATCGACCCGGGCCACGGCGGGCGCGACCCCGGCGCGGTCAGCCCCCACGGCTACGAAAAGAGTGTGGCCCTGGCGGTCTCGCGGCACATCGCATCGCGGCTGCGAGCTCGGGGCATCGAGGTAACGATGACTCGGACCGGCGACGAGTTCATCCAGCTGAACGAACGGGCCGCCATCGCCAACCGGCTGGAGGCCGACGCGTTCGTCTCCATCCACGCCGATGCGGCAGGCGACCCGGGGGTCCACGGGTTCACCGTGTACGTCGGTGCCCGGGACGGCGGCCGATATTCCGACTCGGCACGTGCCGACGCCATCGCGTCCGAAGTGGGGGTCGGTTCTTCGGCACTGCGCCCGGTCCTGACGGCCAATCGCAGGAAGTCACTCCGGCTTGCCTCCGCCATCCGTCAACGGATGAGCCGGGCGACCAACTCGCCGGACCGCGGCACAAGGCATGCGAAATTCCGCGTGCTCGAGCGGTCCGCCCCGCCGGCCGTACTGGTCGAGTTGGGCTTCCTCACCAACGATCGCGAGGCCAGGCGGCTTTTCCAGCCCGCCTACCAGCAAACACTTGCGGCCGCCATCGCCGACGGGATCGAACAGTTCCTCAATTCCGGACAAAGATCGGCGGAGTGAAGCGGAGCGGGGACGGGCGAGCGGTCAAGCCGGCGGGTCGTGAGGCTCGTGGGTGTCGCCCGAGTTCTTGCCCAGTTCCATCAGGACAGTCACCCCCACGAAGAAGATGATCGCCAGGACGAGCGCCAGGAACTTGTCGTAGCGGTCCAGCTCGCCCTTGGTCTGCAGGATCACCGCCAGCACCCCGAGGGCCGCCCCGCCGAGGCAGATGAACAGGGTGGCCGGCCCCGGCCGCATCCCCAGCCGGAGCAGCCGATGATGGAGATGGTCGTGCCCCACGTAGGTCGCCCAATCGCTCAACGACCGGATCAGGCCGGCACGATATCGATGCACGGTGATATAGATTACGTCGTATATGGGGATGCCCAGGACGATCAGCGGTACGAACAGGTTCTCCGTCGGGGTGGGGCCGGTCCCCCAGTCGCCGATGATGGCGATGCAGGCGAGGGTGAAACCGAGCAGCGTCGCCCCCGAATCCCCGAGGTAGATCGACGCGGGCCGAACGTTGTGGCGAAGGAAACCCAGGGTCGCCCCGGCCAGACAGAGCGAGGCGGTGGTCACCGCGATCTGGCCGGTCATCGCCGTGATGACCGCGAACGACAGGGCCGCCACAGCGGTCAGACCGGCCGCCAGCCCGTCGAGCCCGTCGAGGAAATTCATCGCGTTCGTCATCCCGACGAGCCATATCACCGTGAGAACGATCTCCCCGGTACGGCCGGCCCCGGTCCGCGGCAGGAACGACATCACCACTCCGTACCGCATCACGACCGAGACCGCCGCGAGCTGGCCGATGAGCCGCACTCCCGGCTTCAGCCCCCACCGATCGTCCACAACGCCGATCAGCACGATGAACGCCCCGGCGGCCAGCATCGCCAGAAGCTCCGTCCGCACCGCAGAAAAGGCAACAGACCATCCCCCGTGCTGCGACAGCCCGTACAGACAGACCAGCAGCGCGGCTCCGAAGGCGACCAGCACCCCCGGGCCGCCCAGAAGAGGGACGGGCTCCTTCTGGAACTTGCGGTCGTCGGGATGATCGAGCATGCCCAGCCGGTAGGAGAGATAGATGGCCGGCGGAATCACGACCAACGCGAGTGCGGCGGCCAGCACCAGACCGGCGAACATCGGCACCTCGATTACACCGCGAACCACCGACGCACCGATCACCGCCGCCGCGGCCACCGCCACCGCAACGACCGCCAGGTTCGTCCGAGGACCAATCGACGGAGCGCCCAAGGGATTACCCTCCTCCAGATCGGTTCAAGGTGCGCCGGACCGCCTCCACCACTCGGCCGACTTCCGCGTCGCCGAGCGATGGATAGATTGGGAGCGAGACCGCTCGATGGAACAGCCGTTCCGACTCGGGGCAGGACCCGCCGACGACCCGGTGGAGCGGCGGGGTCACCGGGCGGGCCAGCACGACGCCCGCCTCACCGGCCGAGTCGATCAACTCCTGCGGCTCCGTCACCTCGACCACGTACCGGAAGCAGGCGGAGTCGGTGATGTCGGGAAGAGCCACCTCCGGCAGGTCGGCGAGCCGGCGGGTGTATGCCCCGGCGATCTCCCTTCGACGGGCCACAAATCCGTCCAGCCGGGCGAGCTGCGCCCAACCTATGGCGGCCGCGACGTCGTTGAACTTGAGATTGAACCGACGCCGGGCGTCGAACTTCTTGTCGTACTCGATGAGGTCGCGCACATTGTCCAGCAGTTCGTCGGAATCCGAGGCGACCGCCCCGCCCTCGCCGGTGGCGATCATCTTCGTCGCATAGAAGCTGAACACCGCACAGGCGCCCGCCCTGCCCGCGGCCGCGCCCAGCGACTGGGCGCAATCCTCGATGACCGGCGGCCCGAGTTCGAGGAACGGCTCGATTGGCGTCGGTCGGCCGAACATGTGGGGGACGATGATCGCCGCGGTCCGGCTCGTCAGGTTCGCTCCGGCGGATTCGGGCGACAGGTTGGCCCCGTCGCCGACATCGCACACGACAGGCGTCGCACCGGTCGCCCACGTCGCGTGGACCAGAGCGGTACAGACGAAACTGGGAACGATGACCTCGCTTCCATCGCCCACGCCGAGAGCTTTCAGCGCCGCATACAGGGCGGCGGTCCCGCTCGAGGTCGCGACCGCCCCGCCGACGCCCACCGTCCGGGCCAGCTCGCGCTCGAACTCGGCGGTCTGTGGGCCGACGGCGACGTGGCCGGAGCGGACGGCCTCGGCGGCGGCCGCCGCCTCGGTGTCGCCGAGCGTCGGGCGTGAGTGCGGGACCATCATCGTCGCCCTCCGGTCGGCGTCTCGGGGTCGAGGAAAATGGGATTCAAGGCCAGTATCGGCTCTTCGCGGTGGCAGACAAGCACTCGCACGTAGGAAATCTCGGGTGGGGCGGGCACCGGGACGGTGGTGGTTGCGACGAGGAGGCCGTCTCCTGTCGCCCGGAAGCCGACTGTCTTCGGGCGCCCGTTCACCACGACCAGCGCCTCCAGATCGCGGACGGCGCGCCCGATGTCCCCGGCGGTCCGCAGCCGGAGGACCAGTCGGGCCGAGTCGGCGACGGTCCGCAGGATCTCGCCGCTGCGCGCCCGAATCTCGCCGGTCTCCATCCAGTAGTCCACGACCCACAGGTCGCGGGAGGTGTGGCCGCGAGTGGCGTAGCATCGCCCGCGTTTCAGTGCGTCGAGGACGGCCTCCGGCGTCCGCTCTCGAACCCAGGCGACGGTCAGCGCCCCGCGTATGCCGTCGGGCGGGCTGTGGGCGGCGTACTGGCTCTCCGAGACGGTCCACACCGGCCATAACCGCCGCCCGGAAATGTACTGTAACAGGGCCACGTCCCACTCGCGACCCGGTCGGGCCGGTGCGATGCCCGCGTTGAACGCCGCGAATCCGTGATAGAACTGCGTCCGGGTCAGCACCTCGGGATAGGGGCGGACATCGACGGCCACCCCGGTGGACTCCTCGAGCTGATCGGGCAGCGAGCCCGGCCGGGCGCTGGGGTGCGCCCAAAGGATCAGGGCGCCCTGCCGGGCGGCATAGCGCGCCACGATGTCCGGCGGATACCGGGCGGGCCGGTGGTATGGCGAGACCTGGCGGGGAAGAAACGGCGCGGAATCGAGCATGGCCAGAACCGCCAGCCCGATGAGCAGCCCGCCCCACAGCCGGGCGCGGCTGACCTTGCTCCGCATCACCAGGAGGCCCAGCAGAAACACCCCGGCGAACACGCCGTTCAGCAGGACAGTCCAGGAGAACCGCCATCGCCCGAATCCGCCGGCGGTGTCGGGAATCCCGGCCAGGGCGTCGGGCGTATCCAGCCCCGCCAGGATCATATGCTCATAGGCGTGAGCGAGCTCCAGGCCGTGAAACGGGTTGCCCCGCCAGCGGTAGTAAGGAATATGCTCCACCCCGGGCACGATCACCACCCCGGTATCTTCCGCCGCCCGCCGGATCTCGTCGAGGTATCGTTCCGGCCCGTAGGAGGCGACCGAACCCTGCTCCATCGTCACCCGGAAGATACGGCTGAACGGGGTGATGCCCCAGGAGACCGTTCCGTACGCCCGGTCGGAAAGGATGAGGGCATCGATCCCGTGCTCGGCGGCGATCCGGGCGACCTCACCGATGGGCTGCCCCTTCTTGCCCTCGGTTTGCCTCACCGGGATGCCGAGGAACCGATAGACGCGGTTATCGTGGCTGACCTCGCTCTCGACGTGGATGGCCACGTTGACCGGGAACAGGTCGGCGGCGAACGCGGCGGAGGACAGGCCCAGCAGAGCCGTGAGGAGACAGGAATATCGGAAGGCCCGGGCCATCACAAGTCCCCCTCGCTGCCCGTGCTCCGGCATGCGGCCTCGGCGTAGATGTCGGAAAGCTGCCCGGTGATCAGGTCTATGTCGAACCGCTTCGCCCGCCGGCTGCCCGCAGCGGCGAGACGCTCTCGCTCGCCCGGGCTGAGGGCGAGCCGAACGACCGCCCGGGCCACCTCGTCCCCCACGCTCACGGCGCCGGAATCGGGGAACCGGGCGCCCGGCGGGCCGGACACCGGCGGGGCGTCCGTGAAACCGGCCGGCACCAGCACCCCGCACCCGCCGCCCTCGAGAAGCTCGGGCAGGCCTCCGACGGCCGGCGCGACAACGGGAACGCCGCAGGCGAGCGACTGGACGGCGGTTAGCCCCAGCCCCTCGTTTCGCGAGGTCAGCACAAATACGTCGCAGGCGTTGAGCAGAGCCGGCATGTCGTGCCGATAGCCCAGGAAACGGCAGCGGTCGGCGATGCCCAACTCGTCCGCTCGGGCCACAGCCGCCGGCCGCAGCGGGCCGTCGCCTGCAATGATGAACGTGGCCTCGGGGACTTCGCCCGCGATCCGGGCCGCCGCCTCGATGAAAATGTCCGGCCCCTTCACCGCGTCCATCCGGCCCGCCCAGCCCACGGCGCACTCGCCCTCGGCGATATCGAACTCGCTGCGGAACGGGGCCCGCAGCCCCTCGTCGGGCCGATACACCCCGAGGTCAACCCCCGAGGGCACGGTCTCGTATTGCCACCGGCAGCCGATCCCACGAGCGAGATGGTCTTCCCGCGACGAGTCGGTGAGCACGGCGATCCGCTCGGCCAGTGGAGCGAGGATGCGCTCGGCCTGGACGATGAGCCCGGCCCCGGTCCGCCCGAAGTAGCCGTAGAACAGATGGCCGTGCGGCGAGTGGACCACGGGCACTCCGGCAAGGCGTGCTGCAATGCGTCCCAGGGCGCCCGCCTTCGAGGTGTGGGTGTGGACCACGTCCGGCCGCAGCCGGCCCAGGTACGTCCGCAGCGCCGCCAACGCCCGCCCGTCCCGCCACGGGCTGACCTCGCGCACGAGGTACGGGCACACGGCGACCGTTATATCGAGCCGCTCTGCCAGCGAGGTCGGCTCCTCGACCGGCCGGTGGCTCGGTCCGGTGATGAGCACGACTTCGAACCGATCGCGGTCCAGTCGCTCACACAGCTCGACGACCATGTCGGCCGAACCGCCGCGGTCGAGCCGGGTTATCACCTGGGCGACCATCGGTCGCTCTCGCGTCTGCTCTCTCATTGCCCTGTGCCTCGGCGAACTGTATTTCTAATGGCTTCGGCGGCCTGCTCGAGCTTGTCCATCGGGACCAGCGGATGGCAGGGGACCAGCACCAGCCGGTCCGCAAGCTCCGCTGCACGACGGCAATCGTGCCCGCCGCATGACGCGCCGTCCAGATTGTACGCTCCGTACACCGTCGTTCCGTAGAGTATGGTACATTCTACCCCCGTGTCCAGTCCAGCCGAGATACAGCGATCGCGCAGCTCGGCCGGCACAAGCAGCGGGCAATGGTTGAACACCGGTTCCGCGCCCTCCGGTACATCGGGCAGTATGATCCCCTCGGTGTTCTCCAGGATGGCCCGGGCACGCCGGGCACGGGTGTTTCGTGCCTCGATTATCGCGTCCAGCCGCCCCAGCATCGAACGGATCACGCCCGCCTGCAGCGCCGTATAGGCGTGGAATTCGAAGTCGTCGTGCGGGGCGGTGTCCTTGTAGCCGGCGAGCAGGGGATGCAGGAGCCCGTAAATGCGGGGACGTACCACCAACGACAGGGCGAACGTTCGGGCGAGCAGCCCTGCACGCCTTCGGAGCGGGGTCCGGTCCAGCGCTGCGGCCTCCGCCTCGATCGCCTCGGCCAGGTCAGGGTCGTCGGTGGCCCATGCCCCGCCGGTGACCGAAGTCATCTGTTTGCCCCGATGGAAGCTGTAAAACCCGGCATCGCCGATGGCCCCGACCGCTCGCCCGTTCAGCTTGGCCCCGAACGCCGACGCTGCGTCCTCGACAAGCGCCGCCCCAGCCGCCTCGCAGGCCCGTCCGAGCTCCTCCAGCTCACACGGGATTCCGAACATATGGGCGGGCATCACCGCGAGCGTGTTACGGCCGAGCCGGTCGGCCGCACTCGCCGGGTCGAGGTTGAAGGTGTCGAGCGACACATCGGCGAAGACCGGCCGCAGCCCCGCCTGCTGGACAGGCAGCAGGACCACCGGCGCGGTGTAGGCCGGGAGCACGACCTCGGTCCGATCGGAACGGGCCGCCAGCGCCCGGAGAATCAGGAAGAACGCAGCGCACCCGGTGCCGGTCAGCCCGACGTGCGAGACATCCAAAAACCGGACGAACTCATCACGGAGCCGAACGGTATCGCGTTCGGTCAGCCCGCGGAAGAGGTCGGCGGCGGTGATCGGAACGCCTGCGGACGGCACTCTCATCGCGGATCGCCCCCTTCCATTCGGGCCAACAACCGCCGGGCCGCGTCGAGGACCGCGTCGTAGGCGATGGCGGTCATACAGGCCGACGGGCTGCAGTCTGTCCGGCGGCACTCCGGCGGGCCGATGTCGGCCCGAAACCGCTCGCAGGCGTCCGGCGGCGCCTGCAGCGCCTCGAATCGGTCGTCCGGCAGCCACGGGCGATAGCGGGCACGGTTCGTGCGGCCGAATATGACCACGACCGGGACGTCGCAGGACGCGGCCAGGTGGCTCATCGCGGTGTCGTTGGTGACGGCCAGCCGGCATCGCTCGACCAGGGCCGCCAGTTCGGTCAGCGGCAGGCCGACCGCCCGCAGGACACGCCCGGACGCGCCCGCAGCCACCTGCTCGACGATGGCTCGTTCGCTCTCGCCGCCGGTGAGCAGGGCCATCCGCCCGGTGTCTTCGCCGGTTAACTCGGCGACCAGCCGGGCGAAGCGGTCCGCCGGCCACCGGCGGGTGGGCAGAAAAGAGCCGGGGTTGACCGCGATCCACTCGACGTCGTCGCCCGCGCCCGATTCTTCCAGGCGACGGCGAGCCGCCGCCCGGTCCGCCGCCGACACACCGAATCCCGGCTCCGGCTTGTCCTCGGATATATCGAGCGGTGCGAGCGTCCGGAGCTTTCGACGGACCTCGTGCTCGCCGTCGGACAGCGATTCGGCCATCGCCTCGTCGAAGAATTCGCCGCGGCCGTCCGTGTTTCGGCCGACAGACCGGCGTGCCCCGACGAGCGCGACCAGTGTTCGGCGCCGCCGGGCCGCGGCCTCGGTCTCGATCGAACTGAGATCAATCAGCAGGTCGGGACGGCGGAGGCGGGCGGAGAGAACCAGCCGGGCTGCATCGCAGAGCCGAGCCACCCGCCGACCGAGCCGAATCTGCTCGATCCCGATGTCGAGACGGAGCGACTCGATGACCGGCGCGGCTCGCGGCGTCGCCAGTGCGGTTATCGCGGCCTCGGGGAAACGGCGGCGGAGCGCGGTCAGGGCGGGGGTGGCCAGTATCGCATCGCCGATTCCGCCCGCCTCGAAGACCAGAATTCGCCTCGGTTTGCCGGTCATCATCGCCTCAACCCTCCCCGCCATGCCGGCATGTCGAGCGAAGCGGGTACCGGGACGGGCGCACCGGCCGGCCCCTTGCCGGCCAACAGGCGTTGGCTCGTTCCCGGGCTTCAACGGTCATCAGTCGTCCTCTTCTCCATCGCCTTCGCCAGGGCCGCCAGTACCTTCTCGGCGAACCGGTCGGGCGAGAACTCGGCCGCCCGGTGGCGCCCCTTCTCGGAGAGCTCCCGGCATGTCGCCGGTTCGGTGAGAACCCGGGTGATCGTCCCGGTCACTGCGGCCTGGTCCTCGGGGTCGACTCGCAGTGCGGCCTCGCCGGTGACCTCCGGCAGTGCGGCCCGGTCCGACACCACGACAGGTGCCCCGCACGCCATCGCCTCCAGCGGGGGCAGGCCGAAACCCTCCCAGCGGGAGAGGGTGACGAAGGCATGTGCCCCGGCGTAGAGCCCGGGCAGGTGCTCGTCCGGCACGTGGCCGGGAAATCGGACCCGGTCGTCCAGGCCGAGCCGGTCCGCCCGGCGTCGGGCCTCCGCTGTCCACGGGTCCTCCCGTCCGGCAAGGACCAGCGAGAAGCGGTCGCGGAGTTCCACGTCGAGGCCGGCGTATGCATCCAGCAGGCCGTCGATGTTCTTGTGCGGCCGGAAGTTGCCCACGTAAAGCAGGTAATCGCCGCTGATGCCGCAGACCTCCTTCGCCCGCCGGATCGTCTCCGGGGCGTCGGGCGGTCGGAAACGGGCATCGACACAGTTGCCGACCACGCAGACCTTCGATACCGGCACATCCAGGAGCTCGGCGATATCGCGCCGGGAATGCTCCGACACGGTCAGGACAACCGCCGCTCGCCGGGCCGAATGGGCGGCATAGGCCCGGAACGCTTCGACCGATGCGCGGCCCCGACCGGACAGCGATTGCGGCAGCCGGAGAGCCATCAGGTCGTGCACGGTGACGGCGATGGGGCAGGACCGTATGCCCGGGGCCTTGAAGTAGGGCGAGAGAAACACGTCGAGCCGGTCCCGGCGAACCAGGCGCGACAGAGTGACGCGATCCCACCACAAGACCGACCGCTCGTTCGCCCGGCGCCGTTCGGCCTCGAGCGGTGTGTCCGGGGGGTCGGCGATTTCGAACACGGTGTCCTGGTTGCCGTACAGGAAAAGGTCCGGCGAATCGTTCCGATCAGCGAGCGATCGGATCAGGTTGGCGACGAACCGCCCGATCCCGTTCAACGATCCGGCCACAAGGTCCCTGCAATCGATCCCGAACTTCATCGAGAGATTATAGCAAACCGGCTCGCCGAATCGCAACGAGGCCGGCGGTCCAAACCCCAACGTCGCCTGTTGTGTGCTTCTGGCTTGCTCGACGTGCACAGGCCGCACGGGCCGATGGAGCGGGAGCCCTTGACCGAAAACACAAGGTATGTTATACGTGAGAACCTTCAATGGATGCGGAGAGAACATGTCCCTGCTTGTAGTTGGCTCAGTGGCGTTCGACACCGTCAAGACGGCCGACGGATCGGCCGAAGAGGTGCTCGGCGGGTCGGCCACATACGCCGCATATGCCGCCAGCTTCTTCACCCCGACGCGCATCGTAAGCCCCGTGGGCGAGGACATGCCCGAGGCGTATCTCGAGGAGCTTCACGAGCACAACATCGACGTCACGGGTATCCGCGTGGTGCCCGGCGGCAAAACACTCAGGTGGACGGGTCGGTATAGCGACTCGTTTCTCGACCGGACCACCGAAGACATCCAACTGAACGTGTTCGCCGATTACGACACCACCCTGCCCGAGGAATACCTCGACTCGGACTACGTGTTCCTGGCCAACGGGGCGCCGCCGGCCCAAAAGGCGGTGCTGGACCAGCTGCCCGACCGGAAGGCGGCACTCCTCGATACGATGAACCACTGGATCGAGGGCGACCGCGACGGGGTAATCGAGGTGCTGGACCGGGTGAAGGCAGTGGTGGTCAACGACGAGGAAGCCCGGCTGCTGACCGGCGAGGTCAACCTGCTGACCGCCGCCCGGCTCCTCGCCGAGATGGGGCCGGACATCGTGGTGATCAAAAAGGGCGAACACGGGGCCATCCTGTTCGCCGAGGGACGACCCCGCGCCCTGCACGCCTGGATGACCGAGGACGTCAACGATCCGACCGGGGCCGGCGATTGCTTCGGCGGGGCGCTGATGGGATATATTGCCGGCCGGGGCGACTGGTCGCTGCCCACAATCAAGACGGGCCTGCTCTACGGCACGGTGATGGCATCCTTCTGCATCGAGGAGTTCAGCATCGACGGGCTCCGCCGGGTGACGATGGACGATATCGAGCAGCGACGCGAAGAACTGCTGGGCATGATCGGCTGGCACGAGTAAACCAGGGCCGTACCGCTATGAACGGGCGGCCCGCAGACGAGGCGGTACTGTGCGGGCATTCATCGGAATCGACGTGACCGAAGAGGTACGGGTGCGGCTCGCCCGTGTCCAGGACGAGCTGGCGGACGCGCCGGCGAAGGTGAGGTGGGTCCCGCCGCCGAACCTCCACGTCACATTGAAATTCCTCGGCGAAATCGAAGACGATACCGTTGAGAAGGTGCAAGCGGCGATGGCCGAGGCCGCGGTGCAGGAGCCGTTCGAGTTCGACGTGCACGGCATCGGAACGTTCCCACCGCACGGCCGGCCGCGGGTGATCTGGGCCGGGGTATCCACGGGCGGCGAGGATATCCGGAAGCTCCACGGCCGCCTGGAGAAGGCCCTGCGGCCGCTGGGCTTCGACCCCGATAAGCGGTTCACCCCGCATGTCACCATCGGGCGGGTGAAATCGTCACGCGGCGCCCGCCAACTTTCGGAAATGATCGCGGGCCAGCCGGAGAAGACATACGGGACGTGCCCCGGTGCGGAACTTGTGCTGTACAAGAGCACGTTGACCTCCAGGGGCGCCGAGTACGAACAGATCGCCGGGCAGCCGCTGGGCGGATAACGGTCCGCCCGACGATACCGGCGAGCGGCCATAGTGGCTCGTGCGGAGCGGCCGGCCCATTTGGCGGGCCGTGATATCTGCTCTGACAAAGAACCTGATCTCGTTGGACCACAAAAAGAAGGGACAGCAATGGCAAAACAGACACAGTCGCCCGAGGCGCAGAAAGAAAAGGCGCTGGACCGGGCGGTGCAGGAAATCGAGAAGCAGTACGGCAAGGGCGCGATCATGCGGCTGGGCGACGACGCGTTCCCCGAGGTGCCCAGCATCAGCACCGGCTCGCTGTCGCTCGACATCGCGATCGGGGTGGGCGGCATCCCCCGCGGCCGGATCACGGAGGTCTATGGCCCCGAGTCGTCGGGCAAGACCACCC
>PUPC01000115.1 GCA_003553185.1 Planctomycetota bacterium
AACATCACGCTGACCGGCGACTTGGACCTTGGATCGACCCACGAGGAAGACCGGCAGGACGCTCAGCAGCCCGGCGCGGCGCGGCTGGCCTGCGGCGGGACCGTAACACTCGCCGGCCTGGACCTGGACCGGCTGCGGTTTGTGTTCATCGACAGCGGGGCGGGAACATCCGTGATTAACGGAGCGGTCGCCAACTTCGAGACGGACGAGGCCGCCGGCGCCGGAACGCAAGAAGACCCGAAAGTCTCCGCTGAAACCCGCCTGCGGGCGCCGGCCGGCCAGACCGTGCATTACCGCTACGAGGCGGGCGGCGTCAACGACGAGCTCGGCGGTCATGTCTGGCAATTGCGCGCGGAGAACGGCGAAGCGCAGGGCGGACTGCTGATGCCGCGCCCCTGATTCGAATGTTATGCGCTGCGACCTGAGCGTGGGGCGCAAACAACCGCAGCTCGCGGCGAAGACGGCCGTAAGGGCATCCACAAGAGCGCAGAGGACAAGCCACTGTGCGAGTTGGCATGGCCCTCATTGGATTCCGAAGGCGAAACTGGTACGATAATGGAAACACGTGGATGACTGTTGTAGCCGCAACTGCGTTAGCAGTACCGTGATTTCTATGAGGCAGATGAAGCCCAAGCTGGTCCCGACCGGCCTTGAACTCCCGGGCTGCGTCGCGCCTGTCCCGATGTTTCCGCTGTCTCTGACACCCGACGCGCAATACGAAAAGGAGTAGCTTGTGAAACGCTTGCATGTAGTAAATGTATTTGGTCTCGTTGTGCTGTTTTGCCTGGGGCTGGCTTGGACTGCAGGAGCCGAAGAAGACATCGCCTTCTTCACAGACGAAATCCGAGAGGCCGTCGAGGCCCGGCGCGGGAATACCGAGCTGTCCAAGCTGGCACTCTCGATGGAGCCCGGCACGTGGGCGGAGCTCGATACCAACCTGCCGGGCGGGCTGTGGTCCGCTCCGCGCGTTCCCGACCCCGACGGCGGCCGGGATCGCGGTGGCCTGCACATCGGCACCTGGTCCGACGACGCGCACTGGTGCAGTCGCACCGGCCAGTTCCTGTTCTTCGGCGTGCGCCAGACCCGCAAATTCGTTGCCTACTCCGAGGAGGAGAACGAGTGGCGCCAGATCGAGTTTGTCGATAAAGAGCACGCCCCCGGCCTGATGCAGCGGTTCGGACATCAGTACTCTCGCAACGCTTTCGATCCGCAGCGAAGCCTCTATTTCACGTTGATGCGCCGCTACGACGTGGTCAACGACACCTGGGCGCCTCAGATCGAGGGCGAGGAGGAACGCACCGGACCCATGACCATCGCGTATTCGATCCCGCTGCAAGGCATCCTGGCCCCGACACACGACCGGCGAAACCCGACGATGCGTTTCTTTTGCGACGAAGAACGGACGTGGCGCGATCTGGGCCCGGCCCATGCCCACGGCTATCACGGGGTGGCCCGCGAGAATCCCTTCCGGCAGGAAGTCCTCTTCATGGCCGGGAACGAATCGGAAGCGGTCGCCATCGTCGATAAAGACGGAAATGTCCGGCCGATGAAGGACTATCCCCGCGAAGGCACGGGTATCCGCCATCATATCATCACGGTGGACCCGCAGTCGGGCCGTTATCTCATTATGGACCCGCCGCGCCGCGAACTCTTCGAGTTCGACCCTGATGAGAACGAATATCGGCTGCTCGACGATTTCAGCAAGACCCCGTACCCGGACGTTCTGCTCGCGGCCTACATCCCCGAATACGGGGTGAGCATGTGGACCGGCGGCAGCACAGTATTTCTCTACAGGCACAACCCCGACGGCCTGGCACCGAAACTGGAGCCGGAACCGATCGCGAATAAACTGTCGTGGAACTCCGCCATCGCCGGGGGAACCGTGGCCGCCGGCTCTCCGATCCCGGAAGCGTTCATCTGCATCAACCCCGAACGGGATGCCGGGACGAACTCGACGGACGATTGGGAGAGAGTGATCCCGATGGAATTGCAGTCCGGTGAGTTCTCGCTGCTGGTCGACGGATTGAGCAGTCAGCAGGACTATTATGTCCGAACGTATGTCACCAACTACGTGGGCAGCCATTGGTCGGAAGCCCGCAGCTTCACCACCGATCCCGCCCCGCCCGAGGTCGAGCAGCTGACGTTGGACGGCGACCAGCAAATCGACGGCGAAGCTCCGTCCATCGCTTTCGAGGAAGTGCCGGATCATCCGCTTTACGCGGTCGGGGCAAGCCCCGACTGGCAGTATTCCTTTTCCGATTACGGCGACGAACCGACTCCGCTCCACCTGGGACCGCACAAGCTGTTCAGCGACCATGACCAGGGCGAACTTGTCCTCGATCTCAACGGCGGCGCAATAATCGGCCGGGGCGAACTCGCCATCAAGACGTTCCGGGGCAACCAGCGCCGTTCGGCCCACATCACGATTCAGAACGCGGGCGAGATTGACATGGGCGGAATCGACACGCATGCAACGCAAACCCGAGCCAATAACGACTATCGAGCCGGACGGGTCCGGATCGGTACGCCGGACGATCGAGCCGGGCGCATGCGGATCGGCTACCTGCACGCCTACGCGACCGGCAACCGCGCCGGTTCGGCCAACATCACCCTCTACGGGACCGGCGACGTCACGATCGGGACCGCCGATGAGCCCGGCGAGATTCGCACCGACACCAACGCATGGAACGGGGCCGATGTCGTCATCAATCATTTCGGAAACCTGAATGTCGGCGCGATCATCACCCACACGGACGGACGGCGCGGAGGATCCCGACCCGGCAGCATAGCCCTTGACGGCAACGACAGCTCCGGCGATGCCACGATCGGTCAGATTGTCGCGTGGAACAGCGCCGGTAGAACCAGTCGAAGCCGGCCGGCGCCTCGGACGATCTCCAACTACCGGCATGTGACCATCGGAGATATCGACGGCAGCTACACCGGCGAAGGCCGACGGCCGGTGGCCGACCTGGAGATCAACACCGGCATCACAGGCAACATCACGCTGACCGGCGACTTGGACCTGGGCTCGACCCACGAGGAAGATCGGCAGGACGCTGAGCAGCGCGGCGCGGCGCGGCTGGCCTGCAACGAGACCGTCACTCTGGCCCGACTCGACCTGGACCGGCTGCGGTTTGTGTTCCTCGACAGCGGGGCGGGAACATCCGTGATTAACGGAGCGGTCGCCAACTTCGAGACGGACGAGGCCGACGGCGCCGGAACGCAAGAAGACCCGAAAGTCTCCGCTGAAACCCGCCTGCGGGCGCCGGCCGGCCAGACCGTGCATTACCGCTACGAGGCGGGCGGCGTCAACGACGAGCTCGGCGGACATGTCTGGCAGTTGCGCGCGGAGAACGGAGAAGCGAACGGCGGACTGCTGATGCCTCGCCCATAAGGCGGAACCGGATCACGGGGGAGAGCCCCCTCTGGCCTTCGGACTCAATGGCCAATGGCCGGGCGGGGGCCGCCTCCGGATATCTGTTTACGGCAATGCCTCCTGCAACTCGGCCACGCCCGCGTCCGCGGCCTGCCCGGCGGCGTCTCTTCGGTTCAGCCAGCGGAATGAAAAGTTGACCGGTGCCGGCGGGGGCCTATAATAAAGGCAGGAGACAGATATGCTTGAGATTCGCACCTATCCCGAGCCGGTACTCAGACGCCGAGCGCAGCCGGTGAAGCGTATCGACCGCGAGCTTCTCTCGCTTGTGAGCGATATGCTGGAGACGATGTACGCCGAGGACGGGATCGGGCTGGCCGCGCCGCAGATCGGCGAGTCCATCCGCCTGTGTGTGCTCAACGTGACCGGCGGCGCCGACGGCGAGCTGGTGCTCATCAACCCGGTGGTCGTCGAGCAGAGCGACGATGAGGTGGCCGAGGAAGAGGGCTGCCTGAGCCTCCCCGGCGTCCGGGCCGACGTGCTCCGGCCCGAGCGCGTCAAGGTGAACGCCTTCGACCAGCGCGGCCAGGAGATCAACATCGACGCGGGCGGGCTCGAGGCCCGATGCCTACAGCACGAGATCGACCACCTCGACGGACGGATGTTCATAGACCGCCTGAACCACGCGAAGCAGATGCTGCTCAGGCCGCAGCTCAAGCGGCTGGAGAAAGAGTTCGCCGGCTGACACGCCGACCGGCGGAATGATGCCCCCCCCTCCATACCCACGATTCGATTGACCCGCCCAGCATCGGCCCTATCTACACGGTGGGCAATCAGTTCCCCTCGTCGCCCGGCCAGAACCTGGCCCTGAACCGCTCGGCCACCTCCCACAGGTCCGGCGTCAGGCGG
>PUPC01000006.1 GCA_003553185.1 Planctomycetota bacterium
GAGTCCGCCGAGGTCGACGCCATCGTCGCCTCGCAGCAGTTCCAGCGGCACGGTTCGCTTCTGCCGGAGCTGCTGGCGACGGGCTTGCCCGTGTTCTGCGAAAAGCCGCTCGCCGGGACCATCGAGGCGGGCGAAAAGATCGCCGCCGCCGAGTCCGGCGGATGGCTGATGGTCGGCTACCACAAGCGGAGCGACCCGGCGACGATGTACGCGAAAGCTCGCATCGAGCACTTGAAAGACTCCGGCGAGCTCGGAGCGATGACCTACGTCCGAATCCTCATGCCCGCCGGCGACTGGATCGCAGGCGGATTTTTCGACCTGATCCGAACAAACGAGCCGCCGCCGCAGGGGGACCTCGACCCGCCGGCCGCCGACATGGACGCCGAAACGTTCGAGGAATACACCAAATTCGTCAACTACTATATCCATCAGATCAACCTGCTGGCCCACCTGTTCGGCGAGCCCTATGAAGTCACCCACGCCGACCCCGGCGGAATCCTGATGGTCGCTCGGAGCCGGAGCGGGGTATGCGGGGCCATCGAGATGTCGCCCTACCGCACCAGCGTCGGCTGGCAGGAGTCCGCACTCGTCTGCTTCGAGCGCGGCTACGTCAAGCTCGAACTGCCCGCGCCCCTGGCGATCAACCGGCCCGGACTGGTCGAGGTCCTCAGCGCCCCGGGGGCCGAGCCCCAGACCACCGTCCCACACCTCCCGCCGGTCCACGCCATGCGGCAGCAGGCGAAGAACTTCATCGCGGCCGTACGCGGCGAGAGGACCCCGATGACGACGGCCGCCGAGGCGCTCGAGGACCTCCGGGTCGCCCGGCAGTACATCCGGCTCCTCAGAGACAAGTGAGCGCGAGCACGGCCCCCGGCCCGAACAGAAAGGAGCGGCGTATGCCACTCAAATTCAGAAAGGTCAAAATCAGCGACGAACGGTACGAGTCAGCCGCCGCGTTCGACGTGAATAACGACGGCCACCTCGACATCGTATCGGGCGGCTGGTGGTACGAAGGCCCCGATTTCAAGACCCGCCACCGCGTCGGAGAGGTCCGGGCCGAGGGCGAATACTACGACGACTTCTCGACCATCCCGATGGACATAAACGGGAACGGCCTGACCGACTTCGTCACCGGCGGATGGTGGGGCGACACCATCCGGTGGCGGGAGAACCCCGGCGACTCCGGCCGCGAATGGCCCGAACACATCATCGCACGGACCGGGAACGTCGAGACCACCCGCGCCTGGGACGTCGACCGCGACGGCCGGCCCGAGATCGTTCCCAACACCCCGAACGGCCCGCTCGCCGTGTTCAAGCTCTCTGGTCCCGGCCGGTTCGACCGCCACGTGATCCGTGCCGAGCCACAGGGGCACGGCCTGGGGTTCGGCGACATCAGCGGCAGCGGCCGGGGCGACTTCGTGCTCTACAACGGATGGCTCGAAGCACCCGAGAAGCCGTTCGAGCAGGAATGGGCCTGGCACCCCGAGTTCGACCTGGGCAGCGCGAGCGTCCCCATCATCGTCGCCGACGTGAACGGGGACGGGCTCGCCGACCTCATCGTCGGGCAGAGCCACGAGTACGGGCTCGACCGGTGGGAACAGGCACGCGCCGCCGACGGCTCCCGGACCTGGGTAAAGCACCCCATCGACCCGTTCAACTCGCAATACCACGACCTGCACTGGGTCGATATCGACGGCGACGGCCGGCCGGAACTCGTGACCGGCAAACGCTACCGGGCACACTGCGGGAACGACCCCGGCTCTGACGACGACATCGGAATCTACTACTTCAAGTGGAACGGCGAATCGTTCAGCAAGCAGGTCGTCACATACGGGCCGTCGGACGAGAGTGCAGGGCTCGGCATCTGCTCGCAGGTCGTGGACCTCAACGGTGACGAGCTGCCCGACATTCTTGCCCCGGGGAAGGACGGACTCCACGTTTTCTTCCAGATTCCGACTTGATCGCAATCCTTCGGGAGCGGCTTTTCAGCCCCTTGGGCGCAGTTATCCGGCCAGGCACGGCGCTATTGCCCCCTCTCTGTGGCAGGGAGAGGTCGGCCGCGAAGCGGGCGGGAGAGGGGCGGCTGTGGCCGTTTCGTGACACGGCCGAGAAGATGTCAGCGATACGTACGAAAGACGCTGGCCCCGGCCGACGTTGCTCTTTTCCCGGAAGTCTATCCGCGTTCATCCGCGTTCACCTGCGGACACCTCCGCTGTGCTCCCTTCGCGGAAGGCCCCCGCTCAGCAGCCGGGAGCGCCAGGCCGCCTGTAGTATAAGTTGCTACAATATAAAACGATGAATTGCTACGTGAAAGTCGGTTTCACTGTGATTGTGCCGGATTCGTTGTCGTTTATCATACTTGTCAAGTTTGCGTTGTGTCACGGCCGACGATTGGAAGGTTATGTCATTCAGAACCGGCCGTCGGGCACCGTCTGTAGCGTGTGCCGGTCGTGTGGAAAAGTGGCCACTGAACAGGAGGAATGAAGAATGAGAGAGAATCTGGAGCAGGTTGGGCAGCAGATCTGGAACTACCTGCCGCAGTTAGTGGGCGCGTTGCTGGTCCTCGTTGTGGGCTGGGTGATCGCCCTGGCGGTGGCGGCCCTGGTGCGCGGGGTTTTTCGCAGAACCTCGCTGGACAACCGGGCGGCCAAGTGGTTTCTGGGCGAAGAGCGCGCCAAAAAAACGTATTCTGAGCGCTGGGCGGGGACAGTCGTCTTTTATCTCGTCCTGGCCTTGGTGTTCGTGGCCTTTTTCCAGGCCCTTGGTCTGACCCTCGCCACGGAACCCTTGACCCGGATGTTGAACCGGGTCCTCGAGTATATCCCCCGCCTTATCGGCGCCTTCCTCTTGCTGGTCATCGCGTGGCTGGTGGCGAATGCGATGCGGCTGGTGGTCCGTAAGGCGGTCTCCGCCGCCCGCTTGGAACAGCGACTGGGCGAGGAAGCAGAGGCAGAGGGAGAGGCCGGTGCGGGGCTTGCGAAGTCGCTTGGCGAGATCGTGTACTGGCTGGTCTTTATCCTTTTTCTGCCGGCTGTGCTCGGCGCACTGGCGTTACAGGGGCTGCTCGAACCCCTGCGGGCCATGACCGAGCGGTTCCTCGTCTACATGCCCAATATTTTTGCCGCCGCCGTTATTGTGGTGCTCGGTTGGTTCGCCGCACGGATCATCCAGAAACTAGCAACCAACTTGTTCGTCGCGTTGGGGGTGGACCGGCTCAGCGAAAAGGCGGGGCTGGCTCACGCGATCGGGGGCAATAAACTGTCGGTGGCATTGGGGATGTTGGTTCAGGTGCTGATCTTGGTCCCAGTTGCGATTGCGGCCCTCGAGGCGCTGGCGATTGAAGCCCTGACGCAACCGGTCAGCCGCATGTTAGACCTGATCATCGGCGCGGCCCCCGCGATCTTGGGAGCCGGCCTTGTTCTCCTGTTTGCGTACGTCGCCGGGCGCCTGGTCGGGGGCGTGATCGCCAACCTGCTCGAAAGCGTCGGCTTCAACTCGATCCCCGTCCGGCTGGGGCTGGCCAAGGAGCCGCCGCGGGCGCTCGACCGTACGCTCTCGGACCTCGCCGGGTTGGCGGTCTTGGTCATTGTGATGTTCTTTGCCACGATGGAGGCGGCGCGGCTGCTGGGCTTCACTGCGTTTGCCGACATAGTGGCCGATCTGACCGTGCTCATCGGGCAAGTGCTTCTCGGGCTGGTCATCCTGGCCATCGGCCTGTGGGTGGCCAACCTCGTGGCCGAAGCGGTCAAAAGCATGGATAAACCATACGCCGAAACGCTATCACTCGTGGCCCGAGGCGCGATCCTGGTGCTGGTGACCGCGATGGCGTTGGGTCAGATGGGGCTGGCCAACGAGATCATTGCACTGGCCTTCGGGCTCATTGTCGGGTCCGTCGCTGTCGCCGCGGCCATTGCCTTTGGGATTGGAGGTCGCGATATCGCCAAGCGCAAACTGGAGGAATGGCTGAAATAGGCCCGTGGCAGGAGCCCCCAATTTTGCCCCCCGGATCGGCCTGGATTCTACTCAGGCCGAGCCGGTCCAAGGAGGATGACTTATGTTGAAGCTTATGTCGGGCAGACGCCGGTTCTGGATCGTCGCCGTCCTGTTGATCGCGTTGGGGCCGTGGATGCTTGGATGCCATGGCCGATTTCCCCTGACCAGAACCGTCTACAGGTTCAACGATGAGGTCAGCCCGTCCCCGGTTGTGCAGACACTCGTCTTCTGGGCGCTGGTCATCATCCCGGTTTACGAGCTCGCCATGCTGGGTGATGC
>PUPC01000290.1 GCA_003553185.1 Planctomycetota bacterium
CGGTCGACATTTTTCGACATCCGCAGCAGACATTCGCGCTGTCCGTCGGTGACTTCACCCTCAATTCCGTCCATCAGGTTGCCGATGAAGCTGTTTATCGAGGTCAGCGGCGTTCGGAGCTCGTGTGAGACGACGGCGACGAAGTCGGACTTCATTCGGTCGAGTTCTCTTTCGCGCGTTACGTCGCGGATAATGGCGAGGCGACCGAGGGGCTCACCCAACTCGTTGGTTACAGGGGTCAGGGCGATGTTCAACACCCGCGGCTCCGGATGGCTGTCAATCGTAAATTCCTGCTGGGAGCCGCCGTCCACCTCCTGGGCGAGGAATTCGGCGATTTCTCTCCACAAGATCGACTTGAAGAAGCTTTGAGTCGTAAACTCCTCGTTTCGGGCCAGGCCGAGAACCGAACGGGCCTTCGGATTGAGCACGACCAATTCGTCGTGAACGTCGAACATCACGACCCCTTCGGTCATACTTGCGACCATCGACTGCATCTTGTCCTGCTCGCCACGGATCGTGCTGGAAAGACGTTCCACCGTCTCGGCCATTCTTTGCACAATATTGTGAAGAAGCCGGGTGTCTTCCTCGGAGAACCCATCATCGCGCTCGCTCCTGACGCACAATATCCCGATGGCCTCCCCCCCGACTGACAACGGAACGTTGATCGTCGAGCCATGCGGCGTGCGGCAATCGACAACGGGCAGCGCCTCCCGAAGTTCTGCGAGCCGGGCAGCTACAATCGGGGAATGGGGGAGGGCCGCAAGGTGATCGAGCATATCCCGTTTTACACAGGCGGTCTGCTTCTCCGACACCGCCCTCCGAGTGCGAACCTCAAAGTGCTCGTCGCCCTTGAGGATGAGCAGGGAACATAAAATATCGTAATCGAGCAACTGGTCCAGCGACGCAAACAGCAATTTGATGAGGTGTTGATAACCAAGGCCGTAGCGGATGGCGGATGAGACTTGATACAGGATATTCGATTCGAACGCTCCACGCCTCAGTTGCTCTTTCTCTCGATTCAGTTGGGCGACGAGTCGGGAGTTCTGGATGGCAATCGCGGCCTGGTTTGCGAGCGCCTTCAGAAGCGCCAGGTCGGCATCGGAAAAGGCCGCCCCGTCCGTTCGATTCGTAAGATTGATGACGCCAAGGACACGGTCCTTATGACAGAGCGGGAGGATTGCGAACGACTCCGATTGATATTGTTGTTTGCTCTTGCGTTGGAGCCGAGGGTCCTCTTCGGTGTCTGTTACGATGAGTGGCTCGCCAGACAAGGCGACCTTCCCGGCCAGCCCTTCGCCGGGCCGGATAAATGTCTCGGCAATCACGTTCTCAGGGATGTTCCGGGCCGCGCTGATCCGCATCTCGTTTGTTGTTTCGTCGAGCAACATCAGCGACAGCTTCTCGGCGTGGAAAATACGGTACGCCCCGGCAATGATCCGGTCGAGACATTCGTCCAGATCGAGTGTCGAGTTGATCTGCTCAGCCACCTCATAAAGCAAACTCAAGCGCGACGAATCGTCCTGCTTGGCCTCACAGACCGCGTTGTTGGGTAAGGTGTGCGACATTCAGATGTGATCCCTCCGTAAGCGACTCGGCGCAAGGGCCAGGCGTATTTTGCGCCCGAAAAGACTACATAAACCGCTGAACGAATTACCAGTGCAGTATCGGCACAGGGCTGTCCTGTTTTAGTATCAATGTGAAACTGTCGGCAGACCGACTCACGATTGTGAATGGGGCGAAGTCAAATGCAGCGTATGTCAGGGCCTGACGGAGAGTGTCTGGCCCGCCCAAACCGGCAACTCTCGGCGCTGGCTTCATAAATATAGAATTGGTCGGTGAGGTGGTCGAGTGTCAGATTGCACATAAAACCGCCCAGTGACAGTTGCCTGAATGCCAGTCTGCCCCACCGAATTTCGCCGGTGCGAGCCGTTCAACGCTCAAGCCCAGTTATTGAACGCGGGTCTGAAACTCTTGAATTCGCCACTCTTCTCGTATTCCCCAGTAGCAATTGAAGTCCACTCATCAGTGTGGTATGATTCCGCTGGCTGGTAGAACCGCGCCGGGTAGTTATCGACTGCCGGATGATGGTCAGGCAGGCCTGCAAAAGGAACGCACCATGCAGAATCAGAACATAACGATGAGCACCGAATCCGACAATATCGCACACCGCCCCCTACACCGAGAGGGCCGCGCCCCTGCAACTGGTGACGCGGTGGTGGTCGAATGCCGGGCGGCCCGGACATCCAGGCCGTGCCGCTGCCCGCTGATCGGCTGGCGGGTGGAAGCCGGGTTCCCCTCGCCCGCAGAGGACTACCTGGAGGGCACCCTGGACCTGAACGAGTTCCTGGTCGAGAATCCGGCGGCGACGTTCTTCGTCCGAGTGACCGGCGAGAGCATGCGGGACGCGGGGATACTGCCCGGCGACCTGCTGGTGGTTGACCGGAGCCG
Source organism: Planctomycetota bacterium (assembly GCA_003553185.1). Classification (GTDB taxonomy): domain Bacteria; phylum Planctomycetota; class PUPC01; order PUPC01; family PUPC01; genus PUPC01. Next base: position 2,449 of record PUPC01000290.1, read on the forward strand.
GACCGCACAAAGCGGCGATGTGGTCATCGCCGTGGTGGACGGCCAGATGGCGGTCAAACGGCTGTGGTGCAAGGGCCGCCGCGTCGAACTGCGCCCGGCCAACCGCGAGTTCCCGACCATCCGGCTCGCCGGCGCGATGGAACTGGAGGTGTGGGGCGTGGTCCGGCACGTCATCCATTCGGTATGAGAACCACGCGACTCATCGGCCTCGTCGATTGCAACAGCTTCTACGCATCCTGCGAGAAGGTGTTTCGCCCGGAACTGGCCCGTCGCCCGGTGGTGGTCCTGTCCAACAACGATGGATGCATCGTAGCCCGGTCGCCCGAGGCAAAAAAACTGGGCCTGAAGATGGGAGAACCGTATTTCCGGGCCAAGCGGATGTGCCGGGGGAAAGGCGTGGCCGTCTTCTCGTCGAACTACGCCCTGTACGGCGATATGAGCCGGCGGGTGATGACGGTGCTCGGGCAGTACACCCCGGACATCGAGGTCTATTCAATCGACGAGGCGTTCCTCGATTTCGCTGGCATACCTGGGGCAACCCATCTGGCGTTCGGGCGGGACCTGATCGGCACGGTCCGCCGGTGGACGGGGATTCCCGTATCGCTCGGCATCGGGCCGAACAAGACGCTGGCCAAGGTCGCCAACCGGATGGCCAAGAAGTCCGGGACAGGCGTGCAGATTCTGCTTACCGAGGCCGACATCGACCGGGCGCTTGAGTCGATGGCGGTCGAGGACCTGTGGGGGATATCGAGGCGATGGGGCGCGCGGCTGAGGAAGATGGGAATATCGACCGCAGGCCAACTCAAGCGGGCCGCCCCCGTTCGCATACGGCGTCGGTTCTCGGTGGTGATGGAACGGCTGGTCCGGGAACTGCGTGGTGAAGTCTGCCTGGAGCTTGAAGACTGCCCCGAGCCGAAGAAGAACATCACCGTCTCCCGCTCGTTCGGTCGCCTGGTGACCTCACTGCCCGAGTTGGAGGAAGCGGTCGCGTGTTATGTCGTCCGGGCGGGCGAGAAGCTTCGCGAGCAGGGGAGCGTGGCGGGCGGCATTTACATCTACGTCCAGACCCCGCCGTACCGTGACGATCTGCCCCAGTACGCGAACGCCTGCTCGATCACACTGGCCCCGCCCACCTGTCACAGCGGCGAGCTGGCCCGGGCCGCAAGGGCCGGTCTGCACAGCATCTACCGTCCCGGGCATAGCTACCACAAGGCAGGTGTCGTTCTGCTCGACCTCCAGGATAGAAATTCAGTCCGTTCCCAGGGCGATCTGTTCGGGAGAGCAGTCAGGAACGAACGGGATGACGCACTGATGGCGGCGGTTGATCGGATCAACCGGGAGATGGGCCGCGGCTCAGTCACCTTCGCCGGGCAAGGTGTTGAACACCCCTGGCGACTGCGTGCGGAATTCCGCAGCCCTCGATACACCACCCGCTGGGCCGAACTCCCCGTGGTCAGCGCCTGGTGAGGGCTTGCCGACGGACTGTCCGGTGCGTGCTGGAGCATGCCACAGATGCTATCCGAGACTGAAATCGTGTGGCCGAAGCATATCCGGTTTCCTGGTGATCCTTACTGGCCGGTTTTCGGTGCCCCCTGACAGATTGCAGAGCAGGTCCACGATATCTGGCAGCAGCCGCTCTAAATAGCTCCAGGCCTTCCCCGCCTGCAATGCATCCTCGCCCAAGTTCGCCACAGTATAAGCTGCTCGTGGACGTCTACGCCTATTCAAGCGCTGATGCTAAAACGGCTATGGACTCAGTGCTGGCCATCTACAGCTGATGGGCTGTCATCTCTGAGTTCCACTCGGACCCCCGCCTC
>PUPC01000375.1 GCA_003553185.1 Planctomycetota bacterium
CCGAGGACGGTTCGATGGACCTGTACCACGGGAACCTGCGGGCCATCGACGCCGACGGCGAGACCATCGTGGACCAGGTCGCGCCCGCCGACTACCTCGATGTCATCCGCGAGGAAGTCAAATCCTGGTCCTACATGAAGTTCCCCTTCCTCAAGGCCCGCGGCCCCGAGGACGGATGGTATCGCGTCGGCCCTCTCGCCCGGCTCAACGCCTGCGACTCCATCGACACCCCGCAGGCCGAGGAAGCGCGGAAAGAGTTTATGGCCGTCACCGACGGGAAGCCGAACAACATCACCATGGCCTATCACTGGGCCCGAATGATCGAGACCCTTCACGCGGCCGAGAAGATCAAAGAGCTCTTGAACGACCCCGACCTCCAAGGCGAGGACCTGGTGGTCGAGGGCGAGCGCCGCAGCGAGGGCGTCGCCATCATAGAAGCCCCGCGCGGCACACTGTTCCACCACTATAAGATCGACGACGACGATCGGGTGGTGATGGCCAACCTGATCGTATCGACAACGAACAACAACGTGCCGATGAACCGCGCCGTCCAGCGCGTGGCCGAGGACCATCTGTCCGGCAAGGCCGAGATCAGCGAAGGGCTGCTCAACCACATCGAGGTCGCCATCCGGGCCTACGATCCGTGCCTGTCCTGCGCCACACACGCCCTGGGAAAGATGCCGCTGGTCGTCGAGCTGATCGACCACGAAGGCCGCGTGGTGGAACGAAAGACGAAGTCGTGACCCCGGACCGTGACCGCGTGCTGCTGATCGGGTACGGGAATCCGGGCCGTCTGGACGACGGGCTGGGGCCGGCCCTCGCCGAGGAGATCGCCCGGCGCGGCCTGCCCGAGGTGACGGTCGAGGCGAACTACCAGCTCACCGTCGAGGATGCCGCCCAGGTGGCGGAGCACGACGTGGTGCTGTTCGCCGACGCCGATGCCGCAGGCCCCGAGCCGTTCTCGGTCCGCCGCGTCGAGCCGGGGGCCGCCGAGCCCGGCTGGAGCAGTCACAGCGTGACGCCGGCCGATGTGCTCGGGCTGGCGAGCCGGTTGTTCGCAGCCCGCCCGCCGGGCTGGCTGCTCGGCATTCGCGGGTACGAGTTTGACGATTTCGGCGAAGAACTCTCGGACCGCGCCCGGGCCAACCTTGACGCGGCCGTCGCTTGGACAGACAATGCGATACGCGAACACAGATTCGGCGAAGTGCACCCGCAACAGACAGAGGAAGACCTGACATGCAGGAATCCAAACCCGTCGTTCTAAGCGTCGATGACGACCCGGACGTCCGCCTGTTCCTCAAGACCGTTCTGGAGGACGCCGGCTTCGAGTCGGTCGAGGCGGCCAGCGCCGAGGAGGCGCTCAAACTCTACAAGCAGGCCGACCCCGACGCCCTGATCGTGGACCTGATGATGGAAGAGGTCGACGCCGGGACCCGCCTGGTCAAGGAGCTGAAACTGCTGGGCAACAAGGCCCCGATCTACATGCTCAGCTCCGTCGGCGACGGGCTGAACCTCGAGGCCGACTACCGCGAGCTCGGGCTGTCCGGCATCTTCCAGAAGCCCATCTCCGCCGAACGGCTCGTCTCCGTGCTCAAGGCCCGGATGAGAGACTGACCGCCGGGCCGCCCGCCGTCACTTGTCGCGGAACCGGTCGGCCGATACAATCGGCGTATCATGAGAGCGGTCGACATCCACACCCACGCCTTCCCTGATTTCCTCGCACAACGGGCCGTCGAGGCCATTGTGGAGAACGCCACCATGCAGTGGGCGTTCCTCGACGGGACGGTGGCCGACCTCGTCCGGTCGATGGACCGGGCCGGGATTGACCAGTCGGTCGTCGCATGCATCGCCACCGCGCCGAAGCAGTTCGAGAACATCTTTCGCTGGTGCGGCGAGATCCGGTCCGACCGCATCATCCCATTCCCGTCCGTCCATCCGTTCGCCGAAAGGGCGGCGGACGAGGTCCGGCGCATCGCGGACGCCGGCTTCCGGGGCATGAAGCTGCATCCGCTCTATCAGGATTTCGACCCGCTGGACGACCGAGCCATCGACCTGTACCGGGCCGCCGCCGATGCCGGGCTGGTCATGCTCTTCCACTCGGGCGACGACCTCTGCTTCCTGGGCGATCACCGCTGCGACCCCCGTCGGATGCTCGAGATCAAGCGGCGAGTGCCGGACCTCACAATGATCCTGTCCCACCTCGGCGGGGTCTGGCAATCGACCGAGTTCATCCGGCACGGGCTCGGCACAGACGTCTATATCGAGACCTCGCACACCATCCCGGCACAGCCGAGCGAAACGTTCGCCCGCGTCTGTCGCGAACACAACGGCCGGGTGATGTTTGGGACCGACTCGCCCTGGCAGGACCAGCAGGCCGAGATCGAAAAGCTCAAACGAGTCCTCGACGACGAGCAACTGCTCGAAGATGTCCTCTGGAACAACGCCGCCCACCTGCTGGGCCTGGAAGAACCGCCCGCCGAACCCCATAGAACATATACGACCGACACCGAATGCTCCCGAAAGGATGGACGATGACCTCGAAAGAAATTGTGACCCGCACACTCGAATTCACCGGCCCGGAGCGGCTCGCCCGGACCCTGCCCGACCCGTGGGGCAGCGACGTCACCGGCTGCGGACCGGCCACCGGCGACCTGAAGACCGACTGGGAAAAGGTCTCCGAGGAGCGATGGGAACGACGTGATGCCTGGGGGAATACCTGGGCGCGCATCGAGGGCCACTCCAAGGGCGAGGTCGCCGAAGGAGCCCTGCAGGATATCAACGCGGTCGAAGACATCCCCATGCCGCCGCTCGGGGACCCGGCCCGGTACGAGCGGGCCGAGGAAAAGCTCGCCGAGAACACCGACCTGTTCGTGAACGGCGGCTTGCCCGGATTCACCTTCAACATCGCCCGCAAAATCCGTCGGCTGGACCAGTATATGATGGACCTCCACCTGCACCGCGAGCAGATCGAGACACTGCACGACCGCGTGGACGAGGTGCTGGCCGCGATGATCGAACAGTACGGGCGGATCGAATGCGACGGCATCGTGTTCGCCGAGGACTGGGGCACCCAGGCCGGACTGATGATCTCGCCGGACATGTGGCGCGAGATATTCAAGCCCCGTTTCCAGACGTTGTGCGATACGGCGAAGAAACACGGGCTCAAGGTCTTCATGCACTCCTGCGGAAAGATCACCGACATCATCCCCGACCTCGTCGAGGTGGGTATCGACGCACTGCTCTTCGACCAGCAGAAGGTACACGGGCTGGACAAACTCGCCGCATATGCCGGCAAGGTGACCTACATGTGCCCCGTCGATATCCAGGACGTATTGCAGACCGGCGACGAGGAGCAGATCCGCGGCTGGGCGCGGCTGCTCGTCGATCGGCTGTGGTGCGGCGGTCGGGGCGGGTTCATCGCCGATTACTACGCCGATAACACGTCCATCGGGGCCGACCCGCAGTGGCAGGCGTGGGCCAGCGACGAGTTCGTCAAGTATGGCGTAAGATAGCCCCCCAGCCCGCCGGAGAGATCGGCCGCAAGGCGGCCGCGGCCAACCCCCGTGGAGAGGCATGATGCCCGTCCCTGTCCAGCATTGCCGCTCTGTGGCACACTCAGCGGGAGAGCCCGCGCCGTTCGACGTCTTGTGCACGCTGAGCGGCGAGCGGATGCCGTTCTTTCTCGACAGCGGGATGGACCCTAGCCGGCTCGGCCGGTTCTCGTTCGTGGGATGCGACCCGGTGCTCGTCGCACAATCGCGCGGCAGCCACGTTTCGGTCAACGGCCGCCGGGTCGGTCGCGATCCGTTTGCCGTGCTCAAGCGCCTGCTTCGCGAATACCGGCTCCCGCGAGCCGACGCCCCCATCCCCTTCACCGGCGGAGCCGTCGGATACCTGGCCTACGACCTCGGCCGGTTCGTCGAGTCCCTGCCCGATAACACCATCGACGACATCCCCGTCCCCGAGATGCATTTCGCGTTCTACGACGCCGTCGCCGGATACGACCACCGGGCGGGGCAGTGGTACGTGGCCGCCGCCGACACCGGCGAGCCGGGGCTGGCCGCACGCCGCGACCGGCTGATCGACGCCATCGAGCATCCGGCGCCGCCTACCCGGTTCGCCCCGGTGAGCGTGACCGGGCTCCGGTCGAACTTCGACCGGGGCGACTACCTCGCCGCCGTTCGGAAGGTGAAGGATTACATCGCCGCCGGCGACATCTTCCAGGCCAACCTGTCGCAGCGGTTCCAGGCCGAGACCGA
>PUPC01000240.1 GCA_003553185.1 Planctomycetota bacterium
GGACCCAACAGGAAAAGACCGGCGTTGTACCGGGCGCGGGGGTTCGGCGCAGGCTTCAGTCGGCGAGCGGCTCAGATCGGGTGCACGTCGGGAGGCGGTTGTCGGCCCAAACCTGACACCCAATGCGCGACAATGAGTGGCAGCAAGGTGATACACAGCCGCCCCACTTTCCCAATTCCGCGGGAACAGCCGATGGCAGTTGCCGCTCAAAAATGTGTCCGCTACGGCTTGATCAGAACACTCATAAGCCGTTGCCTACGGTTTGCCATGCCCAACGGGCTGCTGGCGAAGCCCAATACCCGAAAATCTCGCCACATCTTCGAGCATGGCGTGGTACCGCTCCTCGGAAACCGACGAGTACTCTGGGAAAATCGGCTTTATCTCCTGGTTCTGCAACACGATTGCTGGCCGCACCCTGCGCCTTTTGCCGTCTGGCTCCTTGATTTGCAGCACAACGTAGGCAATCCGCGTCAAGGCCCATGCCTCCACCCGGCGAGCGAGTAACCCGCGTACCGTTACGCTGATGCGACCTCGATCGCGGTCCACGCGAAGGGTGGTCTGCCGAATGCCCCACAGAATTGCATAAACCGCGTATAGACCCAGGAAGCCAGCAATAGCAACAGCGGGCTTGTGATCGTTGTAGGCTATCGAAAGCTCACCTGCAGGTGCCTGAAGGTGCCTGTTGACCTGGTGCACGATCGCCGACATCTCCGCGCGGCGGTAGCTATAGTGACGAGTCAAGGGTACGCGTTCGCCATTCGCGAGATGAATCTCGACGCGGCTAGACAAGGTCGGAGGACCACTTCCTGGGCTGTGGCGTGCCCTGCGTACCGCCACGTCGGCGATTTCTTCCATCTCGATAACCCGACGTTCTACCGCGATTCCAAGCGGATTTTCGTAGCGCAAATGGCCATGACGGTCCGACAGGGTCAGGGCTCCACCAGACGGCAATGCAACGAATGCCCACACCACCAGCGCCAGAATCGCCGCATGCGCCGCCAGTTTGATCACAAGCCCGTCGCTATACACCAACTGGGTTGCCGATTCTGTTCTTTTATACATCTGGACCCACTGCTCCAAGAGACCGCCGCCCCGCACCGCGGGGCGGCGTCTTAACAGCTACGACTGTCCGTCAAACCTGGTCTCAGTCTTCAATCCGACAGCGGATGTCATATCGCCACGCTGTGCCGGACTGTGGGCCGATCGCGGTCACCTTGAAGTCGTCAACAACGCTTCTTGTAAAGAATCCGTCAACCTGACCGGAACCCGGGCCGGCGATTCCACCGGGATAGAGTGGACGCCCTTCATAAGACGAAGCACCGCGCCAACCCGTATCAAGCACCACAGATCCGGCCGGATATTCGACTATGAACTTGTCCGGGATACTATACGCGTTGAACCGCATATCGAATACCGCTCCCAAGGGGATATCGGTGATATCCCAGTTATCGACCGTCACCCCCTGCCCCCCTTGCTGAGCCGCCTTCCAAACATCGCAGATATTAAGTTCCGCTTGCCGTTCTCTGACATTACCGATCGTGACCAGGGCATTGCGGGTCGCCAACCGATCCCCGCCTCCACTCAAGGTCACCACGATCCCATATGCGCCATCGGCTCCGTAGGCATGGGAGATGGTGGTTCTGGCCTCGCCGTTCTGGTCGACGACGGCCTCGGCCGAACCCGTATTACCGTCGCCCCATGTGTAATCAAAAGTTACCTCCTGGACGTTCGGCGGGATACGCCGCCCATTTAGGTTGAAATCATAAGAAACGCCCACTTCACCGGCACTGATACCCGATGGGTTAATGGACAACGCAACGTCGCCGGTCACATCCACGAGAGTCTGACCCACCGCTGCATAAGGAAAGCCCGCCGCGCTAAATAGCCCATTCAGACGAACGTTGATCTCATAGGTCCCTAAATCATCCACCTCCGGCACCCAGGTTGCCGAAGCATTCCCGTCGCTGTCGGTGGTGGACCGAGCAACGATCTTATAGCTCGAGGGCGCATTCATCCTTCTTAGAGCATTCGGCGCGGCATCTTGACGGATGGCCACGAAATCGACGTCCAGATTCGAGCCACCGCGAATCAGCTGCATCGACAGCACCTCCTCCACTTCCACTGAAGCCGGCGCCACCTGCAATACCGCTTCGGGCGACTTCAGCAGCACCCCCTTGAACTCAATTAGAGTCACGTTCAATCCGATGAAATTCGAAATGCCAGCGGCACGGCCGCCAATAACACGATCGAAAAGCCGCTCAATTGGCTTCAGGGTGTCGAGCATCGGATCCAGCCCAGCCGAAGCCTTGGCGAAGAATTCCCAGCGTGGCCCTGTGTAGTCAGCGGCATGTTGGTCCAGCGGCTGCTGTATTTTTAACTCCGCCCCGGCACCGACTTTCGAATCAATCAGCCCAGCACTGGCCAGTTCCCAGTGCGACAGCCGCAAATCCGCACTGATTGTGCCTTTCAGATAGGGCATCAGACTTCCTGAAAACTCTTGATCCCACTGTCCCTGTGCGTCGGACCAACGGACACCATCACAACGATATTCGCTATCGTTTATGAGGGGAAAACCATCACAACGATCTTCGCTATCATTTATGAGGCGAAAACCATCGTCCATTGTATAGCCAACCCCCAGACGTACCTCCTTTCCTCTTTGCACACTAGGCCCTTCCAGAACAAGTGATCCGGCCTTGTACTCGAATGTACCCTCGAGGCCGAGGGCAGGTTGGAGGCTCGGGGTGATCACCACAGGACCAAGTATCGGAAAAACGCCGAGCGGGATTGAAGGAGCCGCGACTTTGCAATCTACCGAGGCGGATATCCCACCGGATAGCTCTACCTTGCCCACACGAGCCGTAATATCTGCGTGCCCCTTAACATAAACGTCGAACTGCTCTGTCGCGCGAAACCGCCGTTTTTCGACGTGTCTCACAAACTCTAGCCCAAATTCCGGCTCAATGTAAGGTCCGGAAAGGTTGATATCAACGATGCTACCATCCAGTTCACACTTGAACCGCCCAACCTGACGTTCCAAAAGGGCAGCGGGGGTCAGTATATCGCCAGGGCTAGCTATCGCCGGCTCGATAATCTTTCCTGCGTGGTCGACAAAAGAATCGCCATCCAACACGCCGCCCCACTTCAGAGGCGGGCCACGGCTTTCAACAAGTACATCATCAAACGCATCGAAAAGGCTAGCCGGACGTGTTCGAAGAACGACTTTATCATCCTCCACGACAATTTCAATGATCTCATCAAGCAACCCGAGCAGATCGCCACTGATCAGTATATCGCCCGACTCCAACACCTCGGTCTGCTCATTGCGTACCAGCACCACCCGCGCGATCCCCGCATCCGCATCCAGCAGTTGGGCATCGACAAGCCAATCGTTCTCGACATTCAACGTGCCGGGGCTAAGGTTGGCGATTGCGACCAATGCGAAGACGGAGGTCAGATCGCCGAAAGCGACGAAAATGTCGGCGGAACCAATCTCATCTGAGAGAGCCCTGATTCTCCCTGTGGTATCGACTTCGATAAGATCAGGATTGCTCGATGTGAACTCGATTTCCGCAGATGGGTCGGACGAACCATCATCGAATATGACCCGAGCCCGCAACTGTGCCGTATCCCCGGCCCCAGAGAGAATGAAGCTACGATCGGAAATAATCTCGATACGCAACGGCTCGGGTTTCGGCGAGGCGTCGCCTCCAGAACCGCCGCCGCAGCCACCCAGAAACACGGCCACACTAATAGCGGCTAGATACTTCAGCCATCTTGTTTTCATGGTTTACTCTCCATTCTCCGCTCTTCGGCATCAGCGGTTCACCGGACGCGATCCACCCACGTGCAGGACTGCGGCAAGATGCGTGCCACGCTCCCTAACTCACTGTTTCTTCAGTGCCGATTTCCCACCAATTAGGTCGGGATGTAAAATCTACCGACACCAACAAATCTCAATGTGCGACTCGGCTCGGCCTTCAATAACGGATGTCCTATCCCGACTAACGGCCGAAAAGTACCTTCACTTTGTCCTGATTGGGGCTGGCCTTCATGTCTTCCTCCCAATAACCAGCTCCCAACGTCGGCTTCAAGTCCGACTCGAGTCTCTCATCCATACCCGCTGGCTGGCCGGTTTGGGTCGAGACCCGGCAGCCAAGGAGCAGAACTGTCCGCACTAAAGACGCACGGCCATCGGGTAATGCAATCGAGGGACCGGAAGGTTGCCGGTGAATTCGGCCC
>PUPC01000291.1 GCA_003553185.1 Planctomycetota bacterium
CCTGGTGATCAATACGCCCGGCAGCTACGCGCTGAGATTCGAGACGGAAGGAGTAGCCGCATCGGCGGAGAGCAACGAGTTCGATGTCGTTCCCGATCAGACGGCACTGGAAAAAATAAAGAACTACGCGGCCACCGACGGCGTCAGTGACGCGCCGACCGTGACCGATTACCAGGTGGCCGGCATCGTCGGTGTGATGGACGACAATCTCAATGTCGTCAACCAGGCCATTGCCGATGCAGACGCCGTAGATGTGGATACGGCCGAAAAGATCCAGGCGATTGTCGATGAGTTTGTGGGCAAGGGAAATTTCGTGATCAACCCGTTCACCATCGACGGTGATTTCTCCAAGTGGGGCACGTCCGATGGCCCGGCCCCGGGCGTCAACGTCTTCTTTGACGGGACGGACGAGAGCTCTCAAGGGCGCTGGAACAATGCCCGACTATGGTTCGCGTTCGGCACGGAGGCCGGCGAAACGACGCTCGTCTCGGAGACCAATGAGCTGACGCATATGTATCTGCGGTGGGATCATAAGGGCGGCGATGCGTTTTCTGATGGGAATTTCCGGATACAGCTCAACCTGGGCGCTGCGCCGGCCGGTCGCGTCGACCATCTCCTGTCCATGGAGCCGACCGGAGTCGGGGGGCCCCGGGCGCCCGAAACCGGCGAGGTCAGGGTCAGGCTGCAGCGGTACGCGCCGGACAACGGCGTTTACCCCAAACTGGGTGCATTCACGACCAATGCTTTCGTCACTCCGTTCGTCTTCGACAACCGAGAGGACCTGAGCACGGGCGTCGAGGGCTGGACCGGTCAGGCTCGCATTGACGACGGCGGATATTACGGTTTTGAGGTCGGAATCCCCTTCCACTATTTCTACGACGGAGTGAACCGGTTTGTCGCCGCCGACGGCAGCAGCACTCTGACCATTTTCGGCGCCGCTTTCACCTCCGGCGGTTCGATGGGATCGGTCTCCAACGTGCGCGATCCGTTCGCGGACCCCAACGGATTCGACAAAACCTTCAGCACGGACATACTGACGGGCGAGACGACGGGACAGGCCGGCAACGAACTGGCCTTCGTCGTCCAGCCGGACGATCAGGCGATCAACACGGCGTTGTCGCCCTTCTCGGTCGACGTTCTTTCCGACGGCGTGAAAGTCGGCGATGCCACCCACCCGATCACTTTGTCCGTCTCAAGCGGGCCCGGCGAGATTTCCGGAACGACCACGGTCAATGCGGTGGACGGAACCGCCACATTCGACGATATCTACTTCAGTGTCCCGGGCGCCTATACACTCGAGGCGACATCCGGAAACCTGCTGTCCGATATCTCCGTCTCTTTCGATATCACAGCGTCTGAATGGACCGGAGCAAGTTCTGAGACATGGGACGATACCGGCAACTGGCCGGGCGGAGTATTGCCCGGAACGGACGACGATGTCTTCATACCGTCAGGTACCCTCAACGATCCGGTCATCGGCTCCAACCAGGTCGTCGAGATCGACAACCTGAGCGTGGAAGACGGCGCCTCCCTCACCATCCAAAGCGATGGCCCGGACAGCACCGGAACGCTCATCGTCCACGGCGACTCTTCCGGCGACGTGACCATCGAGCGGTGGCTCGAACCCGATCGGTGGTACATCGTCGGCCCGCCGGTCGCAAACCAGGATATCGAAGATTTTCTCACGGACGAAGGAAACAAGATCCCGTCCGGCGAATTGAACGGCACCGATTATTATGCCGTGACCACCTACGACGAGGCGAACAACCGCTGGAGGCAGGATCCCGAGCCGGGCGGCTATTTCACCACCCAAAACCCCGGCGGCGATTTCGACAGCGGAATCGGCTACCTGATGCGCCGGGACGACCCGGCCGGGCCGCTCTCGTTCACCGGCGAACTCGCCACCTTCAATGTGCTCGCCCCGGTCACCGTCAGCGTGGCCAGGTTCGGCTGGAACAGCCTGGGCAACCCATACTCATCGCCCATCGGGGTCAATGCCAATGCCGAATCCGCAGAAAACTTCCTGACCGTCAACATAGACAACCTACACTCTGACTCCGTGGCCATCTACGTCTGGGACGATGACTTTGATGGCGGAAGCGGCTCGTGCCGGGTGGTCAACAACTCCGGTTTTTCTTTCTTTCCCGAAGAGGACGGCTGGACGTCCGATCACCTTGCGCTGGGACAGGGTTTCATCGTCCGGCCTAAAGATGATGGCAACTTCCCCTTTACGGGAACACTCACTTTCACCCCCGAGATGCGTGTGGGCCTGGATGAGGATCCGGGCCCGCCCATGCTGATGTCGCTTCCGTCCGAGGAGCCGAAACCGTCCTCGTGGCCGGGCGTGGTGATTCGCGCCACCGTCAACCACGGCACCGCAGACGAGGCGACCTCAATGGCCGCCGTCACCTTCCACGAGGATATGACACGCGGCCTGGACCCCGGCTTCGACGCGCGTGCGTTCAAATATAATCCGGACGTAGCGGTCTATACGCAGCTTGTCCATGACACCGGCGCGGACTTCGGACTTCAGGCCCTGCCGCACTCCGATATCCACGGCATTACCGTGCCCGTGGGGCTGGATACCCGTTCCGGCGGCGAGGTTCTCTTCCGGTTCGATAAGATCGAGATGCCGGCCGATTCAGTCGTTACGCTGGAAGATACGGTCAAGGGTGAAGAAAAGGTGATTTTCTCCGGTGATTCCTATACTTTCCAGGTGGATGCGGCCGACGACGGCTACGGGCGGTTCTACCTCCACTTTGGCGATCCGGACATCTATCAGCCGGCCTGGACGCTCTCGATCGCCGGGTCTCCCGAAGAAGGCGGTGAAACGGACCCGGCTTCCGGAGAGTCGACGCTTAACCTGGGCCAGGCGCAAAATGTCACCGCCATTCCCCACGAAGGCTGGGTCTTCTCGCACTGGCTGCTGGATGGCGACGAGGCGGGCGAAGCGATGACGATAACGGTCGATTCGCCGGAAGAGGACGGCGACGTGCGCACTGCTGAAGCGATTTTCAGACCCGTTGACTGGACCCTGGCTGTCCTTGAACCCGATGGGGGCGGGATGACCGAGCCGGCGCCCGGCAACATTATTCTTGAGTATGGTGAATCTTGTGAAGTGAAAGCCATCTCTGACGACGGATGGCGTTTAGACCACTGGCTGCTGAACGGCGACGATGCAGGCGATGGTGACTCCATCACGGTCCATTCCGCCGCCGACGGACGGCCGCAGCAGCTCCGGGCAGTATTCCGTGCGCTGACGCTCCGGGATAAGATCCAGCAGGCCATAGCTGACGGTGAAAGTATCGTCGAGGTTGAAAACGATTATAAACTCTCATCGCCTGTAGAACTGGACGCAGAAGGCTTAACACTCAGGGCCGTCGGTGACCGCAGAGGCATCGACGCCGGAGGGCTTAGCGAAGCGATCCGTATAACGGCGGAGAACGTGACGGTCGAAGGGTTCTGGATCATCAACTACGAAAAACACGGGATCGTCATAGAGGCCGACTGCGCGAGTGTAGTTGATAATAAAATTGACGGCCTGCCGGAGATTACGACCGGCATTCTGGTCAGGAACGCCTCCGGCGCCGCCCTTGCCGGCAACAGCATACTGACCAATCGGTTCGGCATAGCCGTTGAAGGCGCGAGCGACGGGACCAGGATCGCCAGCAATGAAATTTCAGAAAGCGGAGGCGCGGCGATAGCGGGCAGAGTCGGCGACGGATCGCCCGCAGCTCTGCCGTCGAACACGCGGGCTATCTATAACAACATTTACGGCAACGAAAGCGGCGCATGCTGGCTTACTGACGTTCCGGATGTGGATGACGCCTTGCACGGCCTGAAGGCCGCATATAACTGGTGGGGACATCCGGGCGGCCCGGAGGCGGAAGAGGGCGACGGAGTTTTCGGGGTGGTCGAATTCGCCCCCTGGATGCCCGCTAAAACATTCAGCCGTGGCCGTGGGGCGATTGCCGGCGCCGGTGATTCCATCGAGGATGTCCGTGACGCCCGCGGCGGAGTCGCCGTCCGGGCCGCCGGAGGGACTGGTACGGTGTTCGTCACTACGCGCGAGCGCGGCGATATTCCCGAACGCACGCCGGACTCGGCCTATGCGGAACTCCGAATTGTAGATTACGGTGATATCGATGAGATTACGGTCGAGATGGGCTATTACGAGCCCAACGACGGCCATGTTTACTGGCTCGACGGAGATAATGATGATAATTATGAG
>PUPC01000297.1 GCA_003553185.1 Planctomycetota bacterium
CCCTTACCATCGTTGTTTTGGTGGGAATTGTTGCCTACGCAATCTTTCTGCCCATTTTCGGAGCAATAATCAGGCCACCAGTCCGGCTTCAGCTGAGGTCTTTGATCTCTGTCTTCAAGCCATCTGTCGGTCGCGCTCGTGCTTGCTGACCACATGAAAAAGCTCTTGCCGAGCCCGGTACTATGGTCATGCCGGGCGTCTGTCAGAACGCGATCCGCGTCATTCTATGGGGACGGACGGAATGGCCCGAGCCCGCATCCCGCGCTGCCTCCCGTTTTGTTGGCCACAGCCAAGAAGCGGGCGGGGTTCGCCACTGTCCCCGGCGCTTGAGCTTTCTCAAGGCAGGAAATACCATCACCGCTGGATCAATTCCGACATGACGGGAAGGAAACAATGAATTACCGCAGCATTGCGGACCTCAACAGAGACGTCAGGAAATGGTCCACCCAGTTGCCTGACGATCTGGATTTGATTGTGGGTGTGCCACGCAGTGGCCTTCTGGCGGCTAATCTCCTGGCTTTGCACAAGAATTTGCCGCTGACGGATGTCGAGGGCCTTTGCTCCGGTCGAATTCTCAGCTCCGGACGGCGGCTGGCATCGAACGGTGGCTCTGAAGAGCGCCGGAAATTGAGAGCCCTCGTCGTCGACGACAGCATGCTTTCGGGAATCGAAATGAGGAAGGTTCGAGAGCGGGTAATCGCTTCAGACCTGCCGCACCGCATTGAGTACGCAGTTGTGTACCTGAATGCGAGTCAACTTGAGAAAGTTGATTTTTGGTTTGAGGCAGTGCCTGTCCCCCGGTGCTTCGAATGGAACATCCTGCACCATAGGGTGATTGAAAGCAGTTGCATGGATATCGACGGGGTGCTTTGTCGAGATCCCACGGAGCAAGAGAATGACGACGGAGGCAGGTATCTCGATTTTATCCGAGGCGTTGGGCCGAAATACATCCCTACCCGCAACGTCGGGGCACTCGTGACCTGCCGGCTGGAAAAATACAGGGAGCCAACCGAGGAGTGGCTCGAAAGGCACGATGTCAAGTACGACCGCCTTTTCATGATGGACTTCCCAGACAAAGCCAGCCGGATCGCGGCCGGTTCGCATGCAGAGTACAAGGCCGAAATCTATAGAGACACCGGAGCCCAGCTCTTCATCGAGAGTTCAACCCGACAGGCCGAGCGCATCGTAGAACTGACGGGTAAACCCGTATTCTGCACGGACCTGTGGGAGATGATAGAGCCCGGCCGGCTCCCGGCCGCGAAGCGGGGGACCCTGGAGTATATCCGTCAAATATTCAGAGCCCCACTCCCGTTATCGGCCCCTCCGCGAATCGCACGACAAATGCGCTCTAAGTTGCGTAATTGGTTCGCCAACGTCCAGCGCCGGCTGCGATAAGGCAGGCCGGCATGAAAGCCCAACCGCGCACCTTCTTTGATTGGATGAGCGTTGCCCGATCGACATGTCGCCCGATAAATGCCCTATGAGTCCCAGCATCCCCACAGACGATGATACCGGTTGCGCCGTCGTGAGAGATAACCTGGGATGTTCACGGTTCTCTACTGTAATGTTAATCCGCCGCGACGACGGCTGCCTCGCCGTGAAAAAGTCGTATCACCCCGGAGAGCAAGCTCGTTTCCGACGAGAGGTTCGGGCGCTGAGGGAACTGGCAGCATTAGATCGGCATGATGTTATCCCGCCCCTGCTGGAGGTCGGAGATGATTATTTTGTGATACCTTATTACTCCGACTCTTTGCGGAAGAGCGGATTTCTGTGGCGCCTGGGCTACCAGGTTCTCCCACTGCACGTGGCAAAACGGGTGTTTCACTCGCTACGGCATTTCTATGAAAATGGATGGGAACTACTGGACACAGGAACGCTCAACGTCATTCACGACGAGACCCAAGGAACGAAACTGATTGATTTTGAGTATGCCTATCCAGGTCTGGCTGATCCGAATGTGCCATTTGAAGAATCCCCGACTGTACGCGGTCATCATCTCAATTGTGAGAACGGACTGGCGTCCGATAACACATCTCCTTGGTGGAACAGACTCTTACACAGAGGTCATTACGAGATAAGCTGGTTCCGCGGTACGGCACTATCTCTGAACAGCCTCCTTTATGACCCGCTCTGGCTCCAGCAGATCAAGCGATTTCTGAATCTTTCCTTCACGATCCCCGTCCTGATGTTTTGCCGTCTGGCGCGCCGGGGGATGCGCCGTATCCGACATTTCGCACACCAGATTCGCCTGGACCGCCTTCTCTTCGACTGACAAATTTTAAGCATGACGATCCACAATGAAAAAGCCATGACTCTCTGGCCGCCGACCTGCCATGGCCATTGGATGGGTTCGGAGTATGAAGAAGGGCTGGTCTCCGTGGTCATCCCGACTTACAACCGGGGCCACCGGCTCGTTGAGACCCTGGACAGTGTATACGCCCAGACGTATCGGCCCATCGAGATGCTCGTCGTCGACGACGGCTCGACCGACCACACCACCGACATATTGGCCGAATGGCGGTCCGGGCATTCGGCCGACCCAGGTTTCTGCATCGCCTTCTTTCGCCAGGAGAACCGGGGTGCCCCTGCCGCCCGCAATCGCGGAGCCATCGAATCCCATGGCGAATATATCCACTTCTGGGACTGCGAAGATGTCATGCATCCGAAAAAACTCGAGAAGCAGGTCGATGCCGCGAAACTTCATCACACCGACATCGTCGTCTGTGATGTCGGCTGCTTTCGGGATGCGCCGGGCGACATGGCAAAAGTATGGGAATATGGATCCAAGACTGACGTTTGCCAGGAGCCGGCGGCCGTCATGAATGCCTGGGTCACTGGCGGCGGGTGGGGCACGCTGGGGGTGTTAATCCGAAGAACCACCGCCTGTGCCGCCGGACCCTGGCGGGAGAGCTTGAGTCGGTACCAGGACCTTGAATTTATTTCTCGAGCAGCGATTTGTGCAGACGCCGCTGCCGGCGTGGGAGAGGTCCTTTCCTTCGCGCGCGCAAACGCCGAACCGGGCTGCATATCGAGCGATATTTCCGAGCCAGCTCTCGACAGCATGATAGAAGCGTGTACTGCTATTCGCGACAACCTGGTCAAATCAGGACGTATGAGCCGTGGAACGCAATTGCTGCTGCACTGTTCGTTTGTCGGAACTCTGAACCGGGCATTGAAGGGCGGACATCGCGAAGTGGCGTTGCGGGCGTGTCGCGCCGCGTTGGAACTCGCCCCGCCGGACCGCCCTTTCCGTCGTGTCGCACTTCGAGCATATCTGCCCGTCATTCGCCTGCTCAACCGGCGGGCGCTCGTCGCCTTAAGCAAAACGGTTAACTTCCTCAATGCGATGGCGAACGCCGTCCGTATCAAACGCCCTGCCACTCCTTCAAAGGCATGACCAGAGAAGGTCCGGTTCCTCAATATAATCGAACCACACGCGAAAAGCATCCCCCGTGTGACCACAAAACTATCAAGGTTCACACATGACTGGAGAGCGCAGGCGCAATATCGCCTACTGCACTTGCCCCCGACCGGGCGGCACGTTCCGCCTATATCGAACGCTGAGTAACGCCCTGGAGCCGTTAGGATGGACTGTTTGGGGTGTGACGGCGGGGAGCGAAGCATCGCGATGGGACGACCGTTTTGCCGACGAGCACTGCGTGAAGCTGGGCGATCTTGAGGACGACCTGAAAACCACGGCCCGACTATTCGCCGAATGGGTAGCGGATAACGACGTGGACATCGTGATTCCCATGTCCAGCCGGATCGGCGGGTCGGCTGTCCCCCATCTGCCCGCATCTGTCCAGTGCGTCATGCAATGCAGCAGTATCACGCGCCACGCCTACGAAATCATCGTGCCATTCCCCCAACACGTGTGGGGATATGCTGTCTTATCCAAACGCCAGCAGAACGATCTTATTCGCCGACACAACGTGAACGCCGCACGGATCACGATCATCCCGAACGCCCTGCACCACGAACCATTCGCCGAGGCAGCCGCCGGGCGAGCCCGCGAAGCCGACGACACACTGCGGATCGTCTATCTCGGCCGGATCATCCATAAGGACAAGGGCGTGTTCCATATCCCGCGGATACTCCGGTGCCTCGACGCCCTTGATGTCCCATACACGCTTGAGATCGCTGGAGACGGGCCGGACCTGCCCCGGCTGCAAGCCCGGCTGAAGCCATGGACTGATTCGGGTCGGGTCGTCTTCCACGGGACCATACTCCACGATGCCGTCCCCGCTTTCCTAACCAAGGGTGACGCATTTCTCATGCCCAGCAATTTCGAGGGGTTCCCGTTCGCCCTGATCGAGGCCATGGCCGCCGGATGCATTCCGGTCGCGTCGAAGATCGCCGGCGTGACCGATTGGATCCTGCAGGATGGCACCACCGGTTTTGTCTGTCCCATCGGAAACGCCGACAGCTTCGCCCGAGCCCTGGCTCGACTTCAGGCACAGCCCGAGGAACGGGAGAGCATGTCCCGCTCCGCCCGCTCGGAAGTCGAAGCTCGCTATACGCTGGAGATGTTCGGACGGGCGTACAATGAACTGTTCAACCGCGTGCTGGAGAATCCGCTCCCCCGCCAACCGGAGCCGTGGGACCGGTTTAAGCTCAGCCCGGGGTTCGCCCCAACGTGGCGGCGGTTTGTCCCAGAGAAAATGAAAATATGGCTCAGACGCATCGAGGAGACGATTAAGGCGAGAAAATGACGGACGCCAACTCTACTCCCGAACACCCCCCAATGCCTCGATTTCTGATCGCTCAGATGGGTTCGCGAATGCACTACGCCGTGCCGCGGATCCTTTTCGGAGCGGGACTGCTCGAGCGGTTCTACACCGACATCTGCGCCGTCCGGGGCTGGCCGCGGCTGCTTCGCGCCGTCCCCCCGCCGCTGCGGCCGGCCGGGCTGAAACGCCTGCTGGGCCGTGTGCCCCACGGCATTCCTCCGGACCGCATCACCACGTTCAGCCGGTTCGGCCACCAGTACTCCCGGCGGCTCCGTGCCGCCCGCAACCCGACGGAGGCCACTGCCGTCCATCTGTGGGCGGGGGATCGGTTCAACGAGCTCGTCGTTCAACGGGGGCTGGGCGGAGCAGGTGCCGTGTACGGATTCAACAGCGCCTCCCGAAAGCTGCTCGAGACCGCGAAAGAGCGCGGCCTGGTGGCCGTCGTCGAACAGACCAGCGCCCCACGGCTGGTCATGGACCGCATACTGGAGGCCGAGTTCGCCGAAGCCCCCGAATGGGGCCGGAGCGAGCCGGACGAGAACGCGGGCGAGTTCGCCCGGCGTGAAAAGGAGGAATGGGCTCTCGCCGACCTCATCGTCTGCGGCTCGCAGTACGTGGCCGACGGGATCGCTGCCGAGGGCGGGCCGGACGGCAAATGCGTCGTTGTGCCCTACGGGATCGATCTCTCCGCCTTTCCGCCCGGCGGACGTGACCGTGACGGCCCGCTCCGGGTGCTCTTCGTTGGCCGGGTCTCACTGGCCAAGGGCGTCCGGCACCTTTTCGAAGCCATACGACGGCTGGGACCAGAGACAGTCCGTTGCCGGGTTATCGGGGGATGGAATGACGACTCTGATCTTTTCCGGGGGAGTGCCCCGTCCAACGTCACACTTGTGGGACCCGTCCCTCGCTCCGAGATCGCCAACGAGTATGCCAACGCCGACGTCTTCTGCCTGCCTACGCTGTCCGAGGGATCGGCTACCGCCATATACGAAGCCCTTGCCGCCGGGCTGCCCATCATCACCACCCCCAACGCCGGCTCCATTGTGCGCGATGGCGTCGAGGGGTTCATCGTACCGGTCCGGGACTCGGATGCCCTGGCAGACCGCATCGGTTGCCTGGCCGCCGACCGATCGCTGCTCGCCGATATTGCCCGGGCCGCACGTGAACGCAGCGCATACGGCTCCGTCGAGGCATACGGCGAACGGATCATTCAGGCGCTGGCTCGCCTTGACGGGAGCGAGAGGGGGCGGGCATGACCGTGCTTATTTTGACCACCCTTTGCTACACTGAAGACCGGGCGGGACTATGGAAGCGTTTTCACGCCGACCACTGTGTGGCATGCCGCTGGCTGCGTCTGCCCCATATGCTCCTGGGTATTATGCGCCGCATTCACCACACAACATGAGCTGATTGATTTTGAGTATGCCTATCCCGGTCTGGAAGACCCGAACGTGCCCTTTGAGGAATCGTCGACTGTACGCGGCCATCATCCCAATTATGAGATCGGTCCGGCATCTCAAACCAAGCTTCCCTGGTGGAACAGACCCTTGAACAGGGGACATTATGAAACATGCTGGTTCCGGGGGACGGCCCTGTCACTGAACAATTCCCCGCTATTGAAGAGGGCAAATAGATGAAATATGCGGTCGCACAGATGGGCGCCCGCCGTCATTATGCTGTGCCTCGGATTTTGCACCATGCGGGCGTGCTGGAACGATGCTACACCGATATCTGTGCCGTCCGGGGTTGGCCGCGGTTGCTTCGTATCGTCCCCCCGCCCCTGCGATCGGCCAAGCTGAAACGCCTGCTGGGCCGTGTGCCCCACGACGTTCCTCCAGACCGCATCACCACCTTCAGCCGGTTCGGCCACCAGTACTCCCGGCGGCTCCGTGCCGCCCGCAACCCGACGGAAGCCACGGCCGTCCACCTGTGGGCGGGGGATCGGTTCGACGAGCTCGTCGTCCAACGGGGGCTCGACGGAGCAGGTGCCGTGTACGGGTTCAACAGCGCCTCTCGAAGGTTACTCGAGACCGCGAAAGAACGCGGCCTGGCGGCCGTCGTCGAACAGACCAGCGCCCCACGGCTGGTCATGGACCGCATACTGGAGGCCGAGTTCGCCGAAGCCCCCGACTGGGGCCGGCGCGAGCCGGACGAGAACGCGAGCGAGTTCGCCCGACGCGAGAAAGAGGAATGGAAGCTCGCCGACCTCATCGTCTGCGGTTCGCAGTTCGTGGCCGACGGGATCGCTGCCGAGGACGGACCGGCCGACAAATGCGTCGTCGTCCCCTACGGGATCGATCTCTCCGCCTTTCCACCCGGCGGACGTGGCCGCTCCCAAACCGACGGCCCCCTCCGAATACTCTTCGTCGGTCGGGTCTCCCTGGGCAAAGGCATCCGTCACCTGTTCGAAGCCATGCGGCGGCTGGAGCCCGAGTCAGCGCGCTGCCGGGTCGTCGGCGGGTGGAGAACCGATCCCGATCTCCTACGAACGAGTGCCCCGGCGAACGTCACGCTTGTCGGCCCCGTCCCCCGCTCCGAGGTCGCGGGCGAGTACGCCAACGCCGATGTCTTCTGTCTGCCCACGTTGTCCGAGGGATCGGCCGCCGTCATATACGAAGCGCTCGCCGCTGGACTGCCCGTCATCACCACCCCCAATGCCGGCTCTATCGTGCGCGACGGCGTCGAGGGGTTCATCGTACCGGTTCGGGACTCGGACGCCCTGGCGGACCGCATCGGCCGCCTGGCCGCCGACCGATCGCTGCTCGCCGACATTGCCCGGGCCGCCCGGGACCGAAGTTCGTACGGGTCCGTCGAGGCATATGGCGAACGGCTCGTTCAAGCGTTGGCCCGCCTCGGGGTAAAGGAGGAAAATCTTGGATGACCGGTCTTATGCCAACCGTTTTGGCCGCCCTGTGCCCTGCCCTGCGCTATCCTGCGTTGGTGACCGGCCATTGGGTCCGCTTGGATTCCGAAGCAAACCGACGAAAGAATGTGAATGAAGATGACCAAAGCGGATAAGAAAACAATCGTGCTCAACTGGCCCAGGTTCGGACCGTATCACCTGGCCCGACTCGAGGCCACCGGCCGGCGTTTCGTACGCGAGGGCTGGCGGGTCGTCGGGCTCGAGGTGGCGCGGACCGACTCGGTTTACGCCTGGGATGTGGCCGACGGTGCCGACTCATTCGAACGTGTCACTCTGTTCGAAGGCAACTACCATTCGCGGAGTCGGAAAGAAATCGCCCGCGCCGTCGGCGACGCGCTCGATCGGATCGACCCCGACGCCGTGGCGACGGTCGGTTGGTCTTTCATCCCGGCTCGCGCCGCGCTCGCCTGGGCCTGCCGGACCGGCCGAACGTCAGTCGTCCTATCGGAGAGCAAGCGCGACGACGCCCGACGCTACTGGATCAAAGAAGCGATCAAGCGTCGAATCGTAAGACGATTCGACGCCGCCCTGGTGGGCGGGGCACCCCATGCCGAGTACGCCGCCGAGCTGGGGATACCCGACGATCGCATCTTTCTCGGGCATAACGCGGTCGACAACGACTACTTCGCCGCCGGCGCCGCCGAAGCCCGTCGGAACCGCGACGCTCTCCGAGCCGAATTCGGCCTGCCGAAGCGGTTCTTTCTCTGCATCGGGCGGTTCGTCCCGGTGAAGAACCTCGACCGTCTGCTCGACGCCTACGCCGCCTATCGCCGGGCATCGTCAGCCCCCTGGCCGCTAGTCCTTTGTGGCGGGGGCGAACTCGAAGCCGAACTACGTGAACAGGCAGACCGGCTCGGGCTCGAAGGGCTCATCTGGCCGGGGTTCATTCAATATCCCCATCTGCCCAATTACTACGGCCTCGCTTCGGCGTTCATTTTGCCCAGCGTCAAGGATTCCTGGGGCCTGGTCGTGAACGAGGCCATGGCGAGTGGACTGCCCGTGCTCGTCTCGAGGACCGTCGGATGCAGGTACGATCTGGTCGAAGACGGGGCGAACGGCCTCCTGTTCGACCCGTTTGATGTCGCCGATATCGCCCGGGCGATGCGCGAAATGTCGGACCGGTCGGACGACCAACGGGCCGCGATGGGGCGCCGCTCGGCCGAGATCATCGCCGAATGGGGACCCGAGCGGTTTGCCGAAGGACTTTGGAACGCGGTCCAGGCCGCAAACCGGAAAACATGACGATGCTGGCACGAAAAATGATGCTGCGTCGGCGGTTGCAGAAAGCTCGGCAACTCGGCCGCGTCTGGCTTTCGAAAGAACCCGACGAGATACGCCTCCATCAACTTGAGGCGCTCCGGAAACAGTGGGCCGAAGCAGCGCACAACGTGCCCTGGTACCGGAACCTCGTCGCCGAGGGCCGGGCTCCCGAGCGCATCGAGACGTTCGAACAGTACGCGGAAGAGGTCCCCGTCCTCAGCAAGGGCGACATCCGGGATAATCCCGATCTGTTTCGTCGAGCCGAACCGCCCGACGGGATCAGCCGAACGGGGGGCTCGACCAGCGAGCCCCTGAAGTTAGGCCAATTTCGCGGAGAATCTATCGATCATACGGCCGCGAACCAGTGGGTCGGGCGGTTCGCAAACGGCATGCGCGAAGATTCGCGAATCTTGCTCGCTTGGGGCCACGCTCACCGCCTGGGGACCGGGCTGGCTGCCCTGGCGAAGGGCGGTCTGCGTAAGGCCAAGGACCGCGCCCTCGGCTACTTGCGCGTCGATGCGTACCAGATGGGACGGGAGGCGGTCGCCGAATACTATCGTCGGATGGCTGCGTTCCGCCCGGAGGTCGTCATCGGATATTCCTGCGCCCTCGACCAGTTCGCCCGGCTGAGTCGCGAGGCCGGCCGCCGGGCCGACGACGACTGCCATATACGGCTGGTCGTCGCCTGCTCAGAGATGTTTCCTCGGCCCGACTCACGCGAGACGCTGGCCGAGTTCTTCGGAGCACCGGTCGTCATGGAATACGGCGGCGAAGACGGCGGAGTGAGCGCATATGAACTCCACGCCGAGAGCCGCTATCGCGTTTTCTGGTGGAGTCATCTGCTCGAAGTGGAGGAGCACAAGGACTCGGGGCCCCTTCTCATAACGTCACTCACGCGTCGTTATCTCCCGCTCTTCCGATACCGCGTGGGCGACGAAATTGTCGGAGCCAGCCGTAAGGGCGTCGGCATCCTGGAATTTGATGCGGTGGCCGGCCGATCGAACGATTTCCTGGAATTGCAAGACGGGACAAGTATCCATAGTCTGAGCTTGTTGCGATGTGTTCGCCAAGAGGCGGTCAGGAATATCCAGCTTGTGGTCGAAGGCGACGGGATGCGCCTGCGGCTCGCGGCTTCGAAGCTGGATGATACGGCCATCGAGCGAATACGGGGGCGGCTGGGCAAACTCCACCCTTCGCTTCGGGACATCCCCATCGATATGGTCGAAGACATCGAAACCACGATCGCCGGCAAACGCCGGTGGATCATACGCCGGAACAACGCCTCTTCATAACCGACACCTTACTGAAGGGTTCACCCCGATCCGGGAGACGCGAGAACTGCCGATGAACGTTCTGCATTGCATCAGTGGGCTGAGCTCCGGGAGCGGCGGCCCGGCCCGCAGCGTTCCGGCATTGGCCGACGCCCTGGCCCGCCGCGGTCCGGCCGTCCGTCTTGCCTATGTCTCCGGGCCGGACGACGTCGACCTGGACGGCTGTGCCGCCGTGCCCGCGCCGTACCAGCCATCGCCGCCTCGATCCCTCGGGGCGTCCCGCGAGCTCCGCCGGGCGCTTAAGGACGGTCCGGGATACGACATCTATCACGCCTCCGGCCTGTGGGAACTGGCGCAGCACTACACATCCCGGGCAGCGTTGCAGCACGATGCGCCGTTCGTCATCACCCCCCGCGGCATGCTCGAACCGTGGGCGCTTAAGCAATCGAGCTGGAAGAAACAACTCGCACGCCGACTCTACGCCGGCCGGACACTGGAACGAGCCGACTGCCTGCATGCGATCACCACGTCCGAGGTTGCGAGCTTCCGGGCGTTCGGCCTCGACGCCCCGGTCGCAGTTGTACCCAACGGCGTCGATCTCGAGGAGTTCGAAGGGCTCGATGCCGCCCGCGACCGCCTGGCCGACTTGTATCCCACCGAGCGAGGACGCCCGGTCGCTCTGTTCCTGTCCCGCCTGCATCCTAAAAAGGGGCTGCTCCACCTGATGACCGCCTGGGCGGCCGTTCGAGCCGACCATGCCGATTGGGTGCTGCTGGTGTGCGGACCGGACGACATCGGTTATCGTTCCGAGGTCGAGCAGAGGGCCGACCGACTGGGCCTCGGCGAATCCGTCATTTTCGCCGGACCGGTTTACGGTGCAGACAAGCTCGCTGCACTCGCCGCCGCCGAATGCTTCGTACTCCCCTCATTCAGCGAGGGGTTCAGCATGGCTGTGCTCGAAGCGCTCGCCTGCCGCCTACCCGTCCTGATCACTCCCGGCTGCAACTTCCCGGAAGTCGAGGACGCCGGGGCGGGCATCGTCGTGGCGCCGAACGCCGCCGGGACTGAAGAGGGTCTACGCCGGCTGCTGACGCTCGATCCGGCCGAACGGGCCACGATGGGAGGTCGGGGCCGACGACTCGTCGAGGAACAATATACGTGGGACCGCATCGCCGATACAATGATGGAGGTCTACCAATGGCTGATCGACGGAGGCACACCGCCGGAATGCGTGGTGACGGATTGAGTGCATCCGCAACGAGCCGCCCCGGAGTGTTGACGTTTCTATCGAAAGGAGTTTGCCGTGTCCGTGATTCTCGGGATTAACGCATTTCACGCCGATTCTGCCGCCTGCCTGGTGATTGATGGAGAACTCCAGGGGGCCGTCGCCGAGGAGCGGCTGGGCGAACGCTCGAAGCATTGCCCCGCGTTTCCCTCCAACGCAATCCGCCACCTCCTGATGGACGCCGGCTTATCCCTCAAAGACGTGACCCACCTCGCCATGGCGCGCGATCCGCGGGCAAACCTGTCGGCCAAAATCGGGTACGTGCTCGGCAGGCCGCTCAAGAGCGCCGCCGCTGTCGCCGAACATTTCCGGCGCAACCGAAAAACACAGAGTACCGTCGAGCAACTGGCCGAGATCTGCGACGAGGACCCGGCTCAGATCACCTTCGAGACCGTCAACGTGGAACACCATCTCGCCCACATTGCCAGCGCCTATTACCTGTCGCCTTTTGAAAAACTGACCGCCGGGTTCTCCTACGACGCCTCGGGCGATTTCGCCAGCTTGATGGCGGCCCGCTGCGAGGGTAACCAGATCGAGGTGCTTGATCGGGTGCTGTTGCCCCACAGCTTGGGATTCTTTTACACCGCGCTGTGCCAGTTCATCGGTTTCGACCGGTTTGGCGAGGAATATAAGGTGATGGGCCTGGCCCCATACGGCGAAGACCGCTACGACGAACTCATGAAAAAGTTGGTTTCTTGTGAGCCGGACGGCTGGTTTCGGCTGGCTGACGGCTATTTTGGCATGCACGACGGCGGCGAAAGTGGGGCAACCCCGGAACAGCTCGCGACTATGGGAACGATGTTCAACGAACGGCTTTGCCGAGAGCTGGGGGATCCGCGGAAGCGAGAAAACCCGTTGACACAGCGGGAGATGGACATCGCACGCTCCACCCAGGTGCGCTTCGAAGAAGCAGCCATCCATTGCATGAACCGATTACATCGCCTGGTGCCGACCGAGCGGTTGGTGATGGCCGGCGGCTGTTCGCTCAATGGAGTGGCCAATGGCCGTATCCTGCGGGATACACCGTTCGCCGTGCCATATCTCCAGGCAGCCGCGTCGGATGACGGCACCTGCCTCGGCGCCGCCTATTATTGCTGGCACCAGGTTCTCGGTAAGGAAGAGCGATTCCAGATGAAGCACACGTTCTGGGGGCCGGGATATTCGGACGAGCAGCTCCGGTCCGCCGCCGAGGCCGCCGATTATCCGCTGAAAGTGTGCGCCGACGAAACCGAACTCATCAACACCGCCGCCGACATGATCGCTGATGGCCTGGTTGTGGGCTGGTACCAGGGCCGAAGCGAATGGGGGCCGAGGGCGCTCGGCAATCGCTCCATCCTGGCCAATCCCGCCATCCCGACGATGAAGGACACCATCAATGCCAAGATCAAGCGGCGCGAATCGTTCCGGCCGTTTGCGCCCAGTGTGCTGAAAGAGTGCGTTTCAACCTGTTTCGAACAGACGGTCGAGAGCCCGTTTATGATGCACGTGGTCAAGATCAAGCCGGAATGGCGCGAGCGCGTGCCCGCTGTGACACACGTGGACGGGACCGGCCGGCTGCAGACGGTCGATAAAGACAACAACCGGCTTTATCACACACTCATAGATGCGTTTCGTCAGAGGACGGGCGTCGGTATGGTGCTCAATACCAGCTTCAACGAAAACGAACCGATCGTCGATACGCCCGAGCAGGCATACGACTGTTTCGACCGGACCGACATGGATGCGTTGTGCCTCGGGCGGTACATCCTGACAAAACCGCAAAGCAACACCTGAACCATGTATAACAACGGGCTGTTGCCGGTGCATCGCACGAAGAATCCGTTCTTTCTGATTGCGGTTTAAGCGTACCCGGGCAGACAAGGAGTCCCACCACAACATATGCCTTCCGAAGCATCGGTGATCGTGCATATTTGCCCCTGCTACGTGGACCTCGAAAAAGAAGGGGGAGGAGTCGCCAACGTTGTCCGGCAACTGAGCTGGGGGCCCGCACGTCGCGGGCGCGAGGTCGTTGTCGTATGTGGCAACCGGGAACTTGGCGCAGTGATTTCTGAGCCCAAAGTAGAGAACGTAGATACCGATGCCGGCAGTATTCGCGTCCATGTGTTGGGGCAACGCTTCCATCCTCTCCTCGGGCCGACTCGAGCACTACGCAACACTCTGGCCGCACTGGCCCGACCGTTTGTGGGCCATGTACACACCTGCTTTTCGGCTTTTACAGAATCCGCGATGCGCCACTTGGCCAACAGCCGGATCCCTTTTGCTTTCACCCCTCACGGGAAACTAAGTCCGGAATTTCTACAACAGCATCACTGGGCGAAGCAGGTGTGGTGGCGGTTGTTCGCTCGAAACCGGGTGCGCCGGGCATCGGCCGTCGTTCTGTGCAGTGCTGCGGAGTCAAGGTCTTTCGGGTCCCTGGGATTGCCCGACCGCTTTTCCGTGATCCCCAACGGATATGTCAAACCTGCCGATTCTCCCGAAGAAGATGAAGTTCAACTACCGCCGGCTCCGTACATCCTTTTCCTCGGTGCAATCGATCCCCGAAAACAGCCGGAATTCCTGGTCCGAGCTTTCGCGGGCTCAAAAAGCAGGGAATCGCACAAGCTCGTGTTCGTCGGGCCCGACTCATATGACCACAAACAACATGTTCTGCAAGCCATAGCCCAATGCGGGTGCAAGGAGCAGGCCATCTTCTGGGGGCCCGCCTACGGCCGGGAGAAATGGCGTTTACTGGAGGGAGCCGCCTGCATCGCCTTGCCATCTCGCGCCGAGGGGCTGCCGGTCGTGCTGTGCGAGGCGTTGGGTGCCGGGCTGCCGATGCTCATCTCGGATTCATGCAACTTCCAGGAAGCGGCGGTCGAAGGTGCCGCGATCGAAATGGATGACTTTAATGCAGCCCGATGGGCTGATGCCATTGATTCTGTGTGCCTGGACAGGCAGAGGCATGAGGAAATGGCATCGGCCGCGCGAAAGATGGCCCCCCGACATACGTGGGATTTTCTCGTGGGCAGGTGGCTGGATATGTACGATGAACTCGCTCGTTCGATGTCCGAAAACAGTTCGCAAGCGTGAAAATAGAATTGAATCGGAGGACCGCGGATGTCTGTTTCCGTAATCATCCTGACCCTTAACGAAGAAAACAACCTGCCGGTCTGCCTCGAATCGCTGGCCTGGTGCGACGATATTGTCGTATTCGATTCCTACAGTTCAGATAACACGGTCGAGATCGCCAAACAGGCGGGAGCCAGGGTGGTCCAGAGACGTTTCGATAACTGGTCTGCACATCAGAATTGGGCTGTCGAGAACATCGATTTCCGGCATCCGTGGGTGTGGTATGTCGATGCCGATGAAGTGACCCCCCCGGAATTGGCGGAAGAATTGCGCGAGACGACCTCCGACGACTCTCGCCCGGAAGCCGCCTTCCTGGTTCGACGCAAAAACATCTTCATGGGCCGGGAGCTCAAGCACGGTGGATTGGAAAACGTATGGATAGCCCGTCTGTGGAAGCCCAACGCCATCCGCTGGCAGCGAAGCGTCAACCCGGTCCCTTCAATTGACGGGGATGTGGGCCATCTGCAGAATCGCCTCGTGCATAATTTCTTCAGCAAGGGCTTCGACGGATGGTTTGAGCGGCATAACCGGTACAGCAACGCCGAAGCCGAGGAGACGCTGAAAGGACGGCAGGAAAAACTGGACTGGAGGGGACTACTAAGCCGGGATGCCGTGCGACGCCGGCTGGCGCTGAAAGAGCTTTCGTATCGCCTGCCGGGCAGGCCGTGGCTCAAGTTCTTCTACATGTACCTCTTACGCCTTGGGTTCCTGGACGGCCGTCCCGGGCTGACATATTGCGCCCTTCAGTCGGTCTACGAATACATGATATGCCTCAAGGTCAAGGAATTGCGCCGCCGCGAGGATGGCCTGCCGATCTGACCTGACACTTCCCTTCGGAAGACATCGGGGCGATCCGGCTTTAAGTGTCCGGCGTTGTTCGGCGTACTCTCACCGGAACCTATGCGAATACTTCTCCTGAACCAGTTTTATCCGCCCGACACCGCGGCCACGGGCCAGCTTCTGGCCGACCTGGCCGAGGGGCTGGTCGAACGGGGGCACGACGTGCATGTGCTGTGCAGCCGCCGGGCATACGGGGGCGGCAAGACCCGCTATCCCGCGAGGTCGGTGCGCGGCGGAGCAACGATCCACCGCGTCGCGGCCACTGGGTTCGGGCGAGCACGCCGCATCGGCCGGGCCATCGATTACCTGTCGTTCTACGCACTGGCCTCGGTCCGAGCGATGACGCTGCCCAAGACGGATGTCTGCGTCGCTCTCACCACACCCCCGTTCATCGGGCTGATCGGCGCGATGTGCAGTCGGCTGCGCCGGACCCGGCTGGTGCTTTGGACCATGGACCTGTATCCCGAGATCGCCGTCGCGCTCGGGGTGCTTCAACCGGACCGGGCACCACACCGACTGTTCGCTCGGCTGAGCCGACGGCTCTACCGGCGGGCTGCGAAGATCGTGTCGCTCGGCGAGGTGATGACCGGGCGTCTGATCGACGCCGGCGCCCCGCCCGACAACATCCTCACCGCCCACAACTGGGTGCCCGGCGAATCGGTCCGGCCCGTTCGCAGCAACGACTCGGCCATCCGCCGGGCGTGGGGCCTGGGCGACGAGTTCGCACTGATGTACTCGGGCAATCTCGGGCTCGGTCACGACCTCGACACGGTGCTTCTGGCGATGGCCGAACTCGAGGACGACCTGCCGATCCGAGGCCTGTTTGTCGGGGCCGGACGCGGGCTCGAACCGCTCCGGGCTCAGGCCGCTCGGCTCGGCCTGACCAACGTCGACTTCCACCCTCCCCGCCCGCTCGAACAACTGTCTGATACGCTCGCCGCAGGCGACGCCCACGTCGTCTCCCAGCGGCCGGGCACCGAGGGGCTGATCGTTCCCAGCAAACTCTACGGGGCCCTCGCCGCCGCCAGGCCCGTCCTGTTCATCGGGCCCGATGCGACCGAGGCCGCAGATATCATTCGCAGCGCCCGGGCCGGGCTGGTAGTCCCGCCCGGTGACCGTGGGCGACTGGCGGACGCGATTCGAATGCTCGCTTCCGATGACCGCTTGAGGGCGGAGATGGGCGATAACGGGCGGCGATATTACGAGGACCGACTGGGAAAGGACCGGAGCGTCGACCGCATTGCCGACGCAATCGAGGCAGCCGGCGGCGAACCACCACCAAGGACCACGAAACAGGAGTTGTGAAATGGACCGCAAAGCGCTGATTACCGGCATCACCGGGCAGGACGGGAGCTACCTCGCCGAACTCCTGCTGGAGAAGGGATACCAGGTGCACGGACTCATCCGACGGTCGAGCTCGTTCAATACCGACCGGATCGAACACCTGTACCGCGACCCGCATGACCCCGAAGCGCGGATGTTCCTCCACTACGGCGACCTGACCGACGGGGCCGGGCTGCGGCAGGTCCTCACCGCCGTCGAACCTGACGAAATCTATAACCTCGGCGCCCAGTCGCACGTCGGCGTCAGCTTCAAACAGCCCGTTTACACCGCCCAGGTCGTCGCACTCGGGACGACGCGCCTGCTCGAAGCGATCCACGACCTCGGACTCCCCGTCCGGTTCTACCAGGCATCGTCGAGCGAAATGTTCGGAAAGGTCGTCGAGACGCCGCAGTCCGAAACCACACCATTCTACCCACGAAGCCCCTACGCCTGCGCCAAGGTCTATGCCTTCCACCAGACCGTTAACTACCGCGAGAGCTACGACATGTTCTGCGCGAACGGCATCATGTTCAACCACGAATCGCCCCGTCGTGGCGAAACGTTCGTCACCCGGAAAATCACCCGGGCTGCCACCCGGATCAAGCAGGGACTCCAAGAGAAACTCTATCTGGGCAACCTCGATGCCAAACGCGACTGGGGGTTCGCCGGCGATTACGCCGAGGCAATGTGGCTCATGCTCCAGCAGGACGAGCCGGACGACTTCGTGATCGCGACCGGCGAGACCCATGCGATCCACGACATCCTCGACATCGCGTTCAGCGAACTCGAGCTCGACTGGAACGAGCACGTCGAGATCGACCAGCGATATCTGCG
>PUPC01000057.1 GCA_003553185.1 Planctomycetota bacterium
GGAAGTCCGCCCCATACGGTTTCCCCGTGTTCGGATTCAGCGAATTCGGCCCGGTCGTGCCCCGGCATCCGCCGAGCACGTTCGAACAGACCACGAAATACCTGTCGGTGTCGATGGCCTTGTCCGGCCCGACGGCGAGGTCCCACCAGCCGGGGTCGTCCGATTCATTGTGCCGAGCCACGTGCGAATCGCCGCTGAGGGCGTGGCATATGAGCACGGCGTTGTCCCGCCGCTCATTGAGTTCGCCGTAGGTTTCGTAGGTAACGGTGACCTTCTCAATCTGCCCGCCCAGTTCCAGTTCGAGCGGTTCGTCGAGCGTCAGTTCCCGTGCATATTTGAGCGGCCGGGCCGTGCGGACGCTGTCGGTGCTATTCCACGTATCATCGGTCATCGTTTCGGTGCTCCTCCCTCGCCCACACGGCGGGCGGCCCTATTTTTGCGATGCTTTCAGAGCCCGGTCTAGGTCGTCGAGGATGTCAGCGATGTCCTCGATGCCGACGGATAGGCGGACGAATTCCGGGGTCACGCCGGTCTGGGCTTGTTCCTCGGGGCTGAGTTGGGCGTGCGTCGTGGTCGCCGGATGAATGATGAGCGACTTGGCATCGCCGATGTTTGCGAGGTGACTGAACAGCTTGACGTTGTCGATGAGTTTCACGCCGGCGTCCGCTCCGCCCTTGATCCCGAATCCCACAATGGCCCCGGCCCCGTCGGGCAGGTACTTCTCGACGTTGGCTCGGTCGGGATGGCTGGGCAGGCCGGGATAGTTCACCCATTCGACGGCGGGGTGCTCGTCGAGGAACTCCGCCACCGCCTGGGCATTCTCTACGTGCCGCTCCATCCGGATGTGCAGCGTCTCCAGCCCGAGGAGGGTCAGGAACGACGCGAACGGGCTTTGGCAGCCGCCGGTATCCCGCAGCCAGTGGGTCCGGATGTGGGTGATGTAGGCGATGTTTCCGACCGGGCGGAGCGCCTCCACGAAGACCATCCCGTTGTAGGCGGGATCGGGGGCGTTGAACTCGGGCCATTTCTCCGGGTCGTCGGCCCAGGGGAAGTTGCCGCTGTCGACGACGGCCCCGCCGACGTGCACGCCGTGCCCGGCCAGGAATTTCGTGGTGGAATAGACGACGATGTCGAAGCCGTGCTCGATGGGCCGGAACAGTGCCGGGGTGAGAACGGTGTTATCGATGATCGCCGGCAGGCCGTGTTGATGGGCGGTGTCGGTGATTGTCTGGTAGTCCGGCACGTCGTTCTTCGGGTTGCCGGGCGTTTCGAGATAGACCGCCCGGGTGTTTTCGTCCACCAGGTCTTCGATGGTCTCGGGCTTGCTGGGATCGAAGAAGCGGACCTCGATGCCGAGCTTAGGGAACGTCTGGGAGAACAGGGTCCAGGTCCCGCCGTACAAGCTGGTCGCCGAGATGAAGTTCTGGCCGGCGTGTACGATGGTCAGCAGCGCGGCGCTGATCGCCGCCTGGCCGCTGGCCAACGCCAGCGCTCCGACGCCGCCGTTGAGCTCGGCCAGCCGTTTCTCGAGGACTTCGTTCGTCGGGTTCATCAACCGCGAGTAGATGTTCCCGAACTCCTTCAAGGCGAAGAGATCGGCTGCGTGCTCTGTGCTCTTGAACTCGTAGCTCGTGGTCGCGTAGATCGGCACAGCGCGAGCCATGGTCGTCGGGTCGGGCTCCTGCCCGGCGTGTAGTGCGAGCGTCCCAAGACCGTAACGTTTTTTCTCAGCATCCATTAAACTCGTCCCCTTCATATTTGCTCATAGCAATTCAGGCCCACCGAAGGGCGATATCAGAACAGCCCATCGTATAGGAGCGTCGACAGGTAGCGTTCGCCGGAGTCCGGCAGGACCACCACGATGGTTTTGCCCGCGAACTCGTCATCGCGCGCTAGGCGGTCGGCTACCGCCATCGCCCCGCCCGAGGAAATACCGGACAGGATGCCCTCCTCTCTCGCCAGGCGGCGGCTGTACTCCATGGCCTCTTCGTCGCCGACCTGCTCCACTCGGTCCACGAGGTCGAGGTCGAGCACGTCGGGGATGAACCCAGCTCCGATGCCCTGGACCATGTGGGGGCCCGGCTCGAGCTCCTGCCCGGCCAGTTTCTGCGTGATCACCGGGCTTTGAGCCGGCTCGACGGCCACCGAGGTGATCGCCTTGCCCTTAGCTTTCTTGATGAACCGGGATGTACCGGTAATCGTACCGCCGGTGCCGACGCCGGCAACCAGGACATCGATCTCGCCGTCGGTGTCGTTCCAGATTTCCGGCCCCGTGGTCGCCTCGTGGATCGCGGGGTTGGCGGCGTTCTTGAACTGCTGGGGCATGAAATACCGGTCGGAGTCCGAGTCGACAATTTCCTCGGCCTTGGCGATCGCGCCCGGCATGCCGTCGGCGCCGTCGGTCAGCACGAGGTCGGCCCCGAACACATTCAGCAGCTTTCGACGCTCGATGCTCATCGTATCGGGCATGGTCAACGTGAGCGAATAGCCGCGCGCCGCTGCGACGTAAGCCAGGGCGATACCGGTGTTTCCGCTGGTCGGTTCGACGATAGTGCGGCCCGGCTTCAACAGGCCGCGCTTCTCGGCGTCCCACACCATCGACGCCCCGATCCGGCATTTCACCGAATATGCCGGGTTGCGGCCCTCGATCTTGCCCAACACGGTCCCAGAGATCCCCTGTGTGATCCGATTGATCCTGACCAGCGGGGTTTTCCCGATGGACAACGAATTATCCTCATGCCATTTCGCCATCATTCAACTCCTTCTTTCTGTATCCCAGTTCTTCCCGACGGTACGCCGCACCCAGCCCATCTATTTCATCTCCAACACGATGTGTTCGAGAACAGGCCATGGCACTTCATTCCGCCGAGCCAGCTCGCGAACCGGGATCGGCCCTTCGCCGTTATGCTCGACCAGTCTGAACAGCACTTACATTGCATAGCCGTCTTGTTCAACGTTCGACACTCAAAGACCGACTATTATAGTCGGATATTAACCGCCCTTCGGTCGGATGTCAAGCAGTATTCCGAAATATATCCGGCTTGGGCGGGCAAGTCGAAAAGATTGCGGCACAAACCGTCTGTCCGCTGTGGGATGAGAAGAACGAATTATCGGCCGAACGGGTCAGGCGGGAAGTTTCAGTTGGTCCGTTGCTTCGTCGTGTGCCCGTTTCATACGACGGGCGACAAATGCCTTGAGTGGGACGAGAGCAAGTGCCATCGGGATTTCGAGCAGGATCGCCGGCAGCACGGCGGCCGCTCCCAACCGCGGATCAACGCTGAAGAATTGCGTGGCAAAAACGATGCCCAGCCCGTTGTTGACGTAGGCGGTGTTCACCGAGAGGGCCGCTCGGTCTCGAACCGGCCGCCACGGCGCCATCAGGTAGCCGATCACGTGGAGCCCGGCCGAGAAGCAGCACATGAACAAGCACAGACCGACCGCCAGCCACGGCTCATTCCAGACCAGCTCTTTGAAGTCGGCGCTGACCGTGGACAGGGCGCCGCAGATGAGCAGGAACAGGGAGACCATCGCCAGCACCGCCCAGAGTTCCCTGCGGCGTTCCACCTGTGCCGGGAAAACCCGCCGGACAGCAAGGGCCGCTCCGAGGGGCACGAACAGGATCAGCGCGAGGAAGATTGCCTGATGGAGGAGAAAGGCCGCTCCGCCCTCGATCGAGTACCCGGAACAAAGGGCGATCACCCACGGGGTGACCAGCGGGCAGAGCAAGCTGGTGGCCAGCGTCCCAACCAGTGCCAGCGCCGGGTTCCCCTGCACGATATCTGCCAACGCGCTTCCGGCCGTACCGGCGGGCATGGCCGCCACGATCAGGACCCCGACCGCAAACGGCTCCGGCAGCACCAGCCGGGCGATAAAATAGATAATGGGGGGCAGCACGATCAGCCGCATCAAGCTCAGGTAGGCCACCATGCGTGGACGAATGAGCTCGCGGAGCGCGGCGCTGAAGTCCAGGCGAAGCCCCGTGAAGAAGAGGATGCTGCCGAGCATGAATTTGAGCACCCGGCCGATCGGAGCGCCCACTGCGGGCAGGAACAGCCCCACCAGGGCGGCGATCACGCAGAACGCCCAAAACCATTGCCGGATGATCCTCACTCATCGGCCCCGAAGAACGCCTTTGTGCCCTCGGGCACGTCCTTTAGCCGAAAGGCAACCAGCCGCAGATTGTGTCGGCCGCCGTTGCCGAGAAAAAC
>PUPC01000120.1 GCA_003553185.1 Planctomycetota bacterium
ACGAGGCAAGGCGAACACCCTGCGCTCTGTTGGTGGAGCTGGTGACGGGGATCGAACCCGTGGCCTCGTCCTTACCAAGGACGCGCTCTACCGCTGAGCTACACCAGCCGGTGTCCGGCCGATCCCGGCACGGACGACGCTGGAGCGGGCGAAGGGAGTCGAACCCTCATGGCCAGCTTGGAAGGCTGGAGCTCTGCCATTGAGCTACGCCCGCCTGAGCGGGCCGACCCGCCCGGCAGTCTGACACGCCGGGGGCCGCTCCGGACAAATCGTCCGGCGGGCTCGAGGCCCTCTCCGGGATGGGCGGCCGGCGGCCTCCGTACCCCGGAAGAGTCTGGTGGGCAGGGGAGGATTCGAACCTCCGAAGGCTGAGCCACCAGATTTACAGTCTGGCCCCTTTGACCGCTCGGGAACCTGCCCGGGTACGATCCCACTGCCCGAGCCACAACGCCCGGCTGTCTGTCCGCTTGTCAATGCCCTCCCGTTGGAGCCAGCGGTGAGACTCGAACTCACAACCTTCGGTTTACAAAACCGATGCTCTGCCATTGAGCTACGCTGGCGGGCCGGGGCAGGGCGCACCACCAGAACTGTCAGGTGCCGCGAATTGCATATATTAGCACATCATCCAGCCAAGTCAATCAAAAAGTGACGTTTTTTCGCATATTTTCGCCAAAACCGGAAATCAGCGGAATCGGGGCCGGATATATATATATATGAAAGAAACGGCGGACGAGAGAGCGACAGCGGACCGGTCGCCTCGGGCTCGAATGGAAAAGAAAGGGGAAGCCGCCCGTCGGAAAGGCCGGTCATTCGATGTCCAGGGCCGACTCGTAGGCCGCTTCGAAGCGGTCGACGGGCAGCAGCTCGCGCCCGTCGAGCAGGCCGTCGCGGATGCGGTTATAGGTGAGGCGGACCTGGCGCTCCCGGGTGCTCTGCCGCCGGTTGATCGTGTCCATCTCCGCCCGGGTGGCCCGGACCATTGCGGCCATGGTGGCATCGATCTCGTCGATCTCGCGCCGGTCGCTCCGCATCTCGCCTTCGACTTCGCCCCTGACGGCGTTGTATCGGGCCTCGGCCTGGGCGAAGTTGGCCTGTGCACGTCCATATTCGGCTCTGGCGGCGTTGACAGCCCGGCCCATGCCCCGCCGGGACGCCTCCCGAGCCCGGTCGTAAGCGGCACGGGCCCGGTTGCGCCGAGTGCGGGCTGTGTCGAGGGCTCGTTCCGCGTCTCGCAGGCGATTTCGGTTTCGCCTCAGCCGTTCTTCCAGGGTGTCCTTTCGTTCCGCAAGCTCTTCGTAGCGGGGGACGACTTGCTCCTGGAGGGAGTTGGCTTCCTCGTCGCGCAGCTCCGAGCATCGGTCCAGGTACGAGCGGAAGAGCCGTTCGTTCTCGGCGAGCAGCTCCCGCCGTTGTTCGGCGTCCTCCGCATCGGCGAGCTCTTCGGCCCGGCGGGTGAGCTGGCTGCGGACTGCGTCCACTCGTTCTTCCAGGCCGGGGAACGAGACATCGGTCAGCTTCTCGAGCTCGCGCAGCCCGGCGTTCGGGCGGTCCTCCTTGCCCAGCTCGTCGGCGCGAACCAATATCGGGTCGATCAACGCGTTGGCCCGGGCGACCAGCCACGCGCGCTGGAAATCGAGGGCGTACCAGTGTTCAGGTCCGGCCAGCACGGGCATTCCGTCGAGCAGGTCGAGTGCGGCGGTGTAGTCGCCGGCCTCGGCAAGAGCTTCGATCTGGAGCAGGGCCGGCTCCCATATCGCCTCCCACGCTGTTTTCTCCGGTTCGGGAGGGTCCGGCGGTGGCGGTGGTGGCGGTTCGACACGACGTTCGACGGGCTCCGTCTCGTCCGTTTCGGTGTCGGACCCGGTTCGGGTGGGCTCGGGCTCGTCGGGCTCGGGGACGCGTGTTCGGACCAGTTGTTCGCCGTCGGCCAGGTCGGGATCGTCGCCGGAACGTCCGGCCAGGGCGTACCACCCGACGAATCCGGCGGTCAGCAGCGCGGCCAGGATCAGCACCGGCAGCAGGGCGGGGTTCTGTCGCCGTCGCCGGTACTTGGCGGTGCGGAGGGCCCTCTTGGAGTGTCGCTTCGCCGCCCTGGCGGAGGGTGGGGGGACCGTCGGCCGGGCTTGTACGCGCTGCCCGCCCCTGGCCCGTTCGAGCTCCTCGGCCAGTTCCCCGGCGGTCGCATATCGTTTTGCGGGGTCCTTGGCCATTGCCTTGCGGATGATGGCGGCGGCGGCCGGCGAGACGGCGGGCCGGATGGCCCGGGGGTCGGGCGGCGGTTCGTTGAGGTGCTTGGCCATCACCTCGGCCGGGGTGGACCCGCTGTAGGGCGGCTGGCCGGTGAGGAGGTGATAGAGGGTGGCGCCGAGTGCGTAGATGTCGGTCCGCCCATCCAGGTCGCCCTTGCCCCGGACCTGTTCGGGCGAGATGTAGTTCGGGGTGCCCATCGCCGCCCCCTCGCGGGTCAAGCTGGCGTCCTCGCGGACGACGGCCCGTGCCAGGCCGAGGTCGGTCAGCTTCGGCGTACCGTCCGGTGCCAGCAGGATGTTCTCCGGTTTGACGTCGCGGTGGATGATCCCCGCGTTGCGGTGGGCGTGGTCCAGCCCCAGCGCGATCTGGCGGGTGATGTCGAGTGCCCGGGCCTCGTCGAACGGGCCGGTGCTGTCGACCACCTTGCGCAGGGTCGGCCCCTTGATGTATTCCATCGCCAGGTAGTGATAGCCCGCCGCGT
Organism: Planctomycetota bacterium; assembly: GCA_003553185.1. Lineage (GTDB taxonomy): Bacteria > Planctomycetota > PUPC01 > PUPC01 > PUPC01 > PUPC01. Next base: position 2,732 of record PUPC01000120.1, read on the forward strand.
GGCCGACGTCGATGGCCTGGACGATGTTGGGGTGCCAGAGCTTGGCCGCCGCCTGGGCCTCGCGACGGAACCGCTGGACGTAGCTTTTGTTCTTCGCCGAGCTCTTGGGCAGGACCTTGAGGGCGACCTCGCGGTCCATCGAGACCTGGCGGGCGAGGAACACGGTGCCCGTGCTCCCGCGCCCGACCCGCCGGATGAGCTCGAAACCGTCGAGCATCTGTCGCTCGGTCGAATTGTCCCTGCCGTCCGGTTTCGTAGTCATCGGGCCTCCTCCTGTCAATCGTCAACGGCGAACACAGCCGCTGCGGCTGCGATTATACCGGGCCGCAATGCCCGTCTTCAACGGGTTGACGGGCATTATACGATGTTTTACAACACAACATCGGCCGGCGGTCCGTCACGGTCGGCGTCCGCCTCGCCGGCCCCGGAACTCGATGCCGCGTTCCTCCATCCGTTCCCGCAGGGCTTCCCAGTATGCCTGCCGCCGGGCACGCTGCTCGGGGGTCGAGTGCTCGATGCGCCGTTTTATCCGTTCGAGCGACATGCCGCGTCCGCGCGTCCGTTCCGGGCGTCGGTCCGATGAGGCTCGTTCTTCGCGGTCGGTTTCCCGTTCGGTCTCTCTTTCGTCGGCTCTCTCGGCCTCGCGCCGGCGGCGCCTTTCTTCCCATTGGGCCCGTCTCTCTTCCATTTCGTCGATAATCCGGTCGAGGTGAGCGTTCTTTTCCTCGTCCGGGAGTTCGAAGTAGTCGTCGATGTGCCGGTCCGCCATCTGGGTCATCAACGGGCGGAGCGCCTGGCCTATCTCCCGTCGCGCCTCCCTTTCTTCGTCGGTGGGCGGCCCGTCGCTGCGGCGCTGTTCGCGCAGGGTCCGGAAGATTCGGGGCAAGTCCGCCGGCTCGAGGGTGTCGGCCAGCTCGGCGATGTAGGCCTCTCGCCGCCGTTCGTCCAGGCCTCGGAACTCTTCCGAGGTGAGGTATTCAACCGCTTGTTCGGGCGATTGCTCGGCGGGCGAGGGGGCGTGTGTCCGCCCGGCCGAGGATTGGACGGCCAGGGCCAGCGCCACGCCGGCGACGCTCAGTCCGATGCCGCCGCCGATCAGCCATCGTGCTTTCATCGGGTGCTCCTATCGCAAGTCGCTCACGCGGCCGTCGGCGAACAGGTAGTTGGCGGCGCCCGGCTCGCCCGGCTCTCCGTGGAACGGTTCGTAGTCGAACATTACCCAGGTTCTCGACTCGCCCAGCCGGCGTGCCAGCCGGGTCGCATTCAGCTTCTGGCCGTTCAGGTGGGTGTTGAACTGGTAGCTGCTTCCCTCGGTTCGGTAGTAGCCCTTGCTGTCGTCGGGGCATTGGAACACCTCGGTACTGTCGAGGTGGGGGGCGAGCACGTCGACGATCCGCGGCCGGTCGTCCAGACCCAGCGAGGGCAGGGTCGCCACGGTCGGCAGCA
>PUPC01000029.1 GCA_003553185.1 Planctomycetota bacterium
CCGCGAAATAGACCGTCCCCTCCTTGACGACGGGGCCGCCGCGGGCCGCCCACATGCTGATCACCCGCTCGTTGCCCAGCACACGGTGGTCGGTCGGGGCCGTATTATATGACCAGACGAGTTCGCCGGTCGATGCATTGAGGCAATAGAGCCGGGCGTCGTCGGACACAAAATAGACCCGGCCGTCGTATGCCGCCGGTGCAAGCCGGGCCGGGCCGTCGGCGTAGAACTGCCACAGCTCCTCTCCGGACTCGACCGAGTAGGCGGTCAAGCTGTCGTTCGTCATTGATGAAATGAACAACCGGCCGCCCATGACAACGGGCGAATAGGACAGGTCGAACTCGAGCTTGTCCCGGTCGTCCAATTGGCGCCGCCAGGCCCGGCGCGGGGCGGGCAGCTCGCGGGCCCACTGGAGGTGGAGTTCCTCGGGCAGCTCGAGCGCCTCGGGGGAGGCGTTGCTCCGATAGGCGTCGTAGCCCCACATCGGCCAGTCGGCCCCACCTTCGGCCGGCGCAGACGAAAAAGTGATAAGCAGAAGAACAAAGACCGTCCACGTGACGACAGACACGGGGATGCGGAATAAACTCTTCACGGCTGACGTTCCACGCTTACGGCAAGGATTCATTGGAACCTCCGGGTATAAGGTATGCTCATAAAGTGGCTCGGCGAGATGTCCACTGTCGACCAAAACGTACCGCCTTTCTCCTCCTCAGCGGGCTACTGTAACCCTTCCATCTCAGTTGGCGGAGCGAGACCGGCCGGCGAGCGGTCGGGCGAAAGGACATGGCCCTTGCCGCCACCGCCCGTCAGTCATCCTGGCGGATTAGCTCCACGCCGGAGAGTACAGGCGGATGCTCGCTCCCTTCGGCCGGGTTCAACCGCACCTGCAGGTGGCGGTCGATCTCCACGTTCTCGAAGGTTCTGGCGACCGCGCGATTGGCTCCTCCGGCGGCCTCGGCCACGTCAAAGCCGTTGACCACGACCTCGTCGCCGAGTTGGATGTCGAACACTCGTTCTCCCGGCTCGAGCCCCTCCGGCTCGGCGAAGTGGAGGGTGACCGTGAACCGGGCGCCGCCACCCCGGACGTTGCGAACGTCGAGCCGGCGGATGCCGATCCTGCCCGACGCCGCCACATAGTTCAGGCCGGAAGAGGCCTCGACGAGTAGTGAGTGTTTGCGGTAGTACCGGGCCGAATCGGCTCCCTCGACGTCCCGGACACGCAGATCCGGTCGAGGGCGGGACGGTGCTTCGCGGGGGTGGTGCAGCCACAGGGTGCCGTTGTCGGCGAGGCGGTTGCCCGGGGCGCCGAGGTTGATGCCGATCCGCTGGATCGGGTCATCGAGGCGGCGGAGCGTACCGTGTGCGATCCACTGTTCCATCTCGGGCATGTGGATGAGCCCCAGTGACGTCTGATTCTGATAGGAACAGGTGCATGTCCGGGTGAAGTCGGGGGCGTTGAGCACCCCGTCGGCCGGGATGAGATTCGCCGTACAGCCGGCCCGGAACCCGCCGATCGTCCCCGTCCCGCTGCCGTGTTCCATGTCGGCGAAACCGGCCGAGCCCGTCCGGAAGAACAGCATGTGGGTGTTGGCGGTGGCCGTGTTGCAGCCGTAGTCTCGCCGATAAGACCAGGCCACGGGCTGCCCGGTGATCGGGTGGGGCCGCGCCTTGTCCTCTCCGGTGAGCAGATTGATCGCCTGTCCCGGCCTTCCCGGCATGATCATGTCGTCGCGGAGGATAACCGGCCCGCTGTAGCTCTCGTCGGTCCGTCGCCACAGAATCTCGCCGTCCTCGCCCCGCCGTGCGATCATTGCCGATGACGGCTCGTCCTGCAGCGGTCGTCGGCCGTCCCGCGAAGCTCCCTCGATGAGGATGTCGTGTTCTGTGCTGTAGCTGAGGAACGTACCGAACACCTTCTCATCGGTGCTCCATATCTCCTCGCCCGTTCTGATATCGAGAGCGTAGAGCGTCGATTTCCTCCCCAACCCCATTTCCCTCACCTGGGCCATCTCGACTGCCCACTCCGATAGCAAGTCGCTGACGAACAACCTCCCGTCGGCCGACATTATCCTGTTGTGGCGAAATCCAACGATGAGGAGGTCGTGTTTTATGCTGTAGCTGAGGAAGGAGTTGAACACGTCTTCATCGGTGCTCCAGATACTCTCGCCTGTTCTGATGTTGAGAGCATAAATCGCCGATTTCCTCCCCTCTTCCACTTTTCTTGTTCTTTCCCTCGCCTGAGCCATTCCGACTGCCACCTCCGACAGCAGGTCGGTGACGAACAGGCGTCCGTCGGCCGAAGCGATTGCGTTGTGGCGGAACCCGACCTCGGCGTCACGGGTCCAGAGCACTTCGCCCGAGTGGCGGTCCAGGGCCACCAGCCGGTCGCTCGAGGTCCCGTCCCACGGGTCGCGGGTCGTGCCCAACCGGCCGCTCTCGAAGATGTGGGGGTTCGTAGTCGCGATGATGGTGTCGCCTGAGACGCTGATGTGGCCCCAGTCGGGCTCATCCTCGTCCTCACCCCGCGGCAGTTCGGGCAGGTCCCACGTCGCCATCGTTTCGCCGGTGGCCGGGTCGAGCCGGTAGATGCGGCTCTCGTAGCGGACGTAGATGCCGTCGGACAGAGAGACATACGGGCTGCCGATGTACGAGGCCCCGGGCTGGTTGGTCATGTAGACCCCCCGACCGCCTCGCCAACGCCGCTCGAGCCCCAGGTTGGTGAACGGGTGGCCGATGCCCTCGAACTCGCGCTCCCAGAGCTCGCGCCCGGTGTACACGCATCGGGCGCTGATCGTCTCGACGCCGAGCAGGACCATCCGCCCACTGGCCACCTGCGGCCGGGGCCCCCCGGCGTGCCGGGGAACGATGTTGTCGTGGGTCGGCCCGCCGTACCAGATGGGGCCGAACGGCGATCGAACACGGTCATCGGGTGACAGCACGGATTGGGCCGAATCGGCGTGCTGGTGCGTCCACTGGCCGACGTCGGGCAGCGGACCCTGGCGGAGGAGCGCCACAGACTGCCCGCCGGTCTCCACCGCGCCGTTCTCCGGCTCGAACTCATCCAGCGCGGCGCGAACGTCCGCGTCGTTGTGGTCGAGCCAGAGGTAGGCCTGCCCGTCATAGGGGCGCAGACGCTCGTATACCCACTCGAGCGTCGCGGCGTCGGCGACCAGACCCGCCTCTTCCGGTTCTGGGGCGACCACCAGCGAAGAGATGTACTTGGGATAGTGCGATTCGCCGAACCGGCCCGGAATAACGGCGACCCGGGGGCCGTAAAGGCCCGCCTCGCTAAGCCGCCGCCGAACCGCCTCGACCCGCTCACGGTCGGGCTCGAGGGCCACAATGTGAAGGTTCGACCGCACCGCCAACTGGGCGAGCAGTTCGCCGTCGCCGGCGCCGGCGACCAGCGCGTAGCCCTCGGTGGCGCCGGACCGCTCGAGGATCGCCGCGGCCAGCCGCCCGGCCTCCGTGTCTGCCGGCTCGGGGGTGTCGGGGCGGTCGCTGAACGCCGGGGGCGAAGCTGTTTGCTCGGCGCCGAAGCAGTAGATGTGGCCGCCGGTGGTGGTCACGATCAGCCGGCCGTCGGCGACGATGCTCTCGAACACCTCGTCGTCCTCGCCCAGCGCTTCCTTGATCGCCTCCGTTCGTTCCCGCAGGGCACCCTGTTTGGCCCGCCTCGCTTTCACATACTCGTCGGGATCGGGCGTGTCTTCCCCGCGCCCGTCTCTCAGGCGGAAGGTGCGGCCGTGGTTGTTGTAGTGGTCGCGTTCGATCCGGACCCTGTAGCCGCCGGTGTTCTTGCCGTCGACTCGGAGGTGGATCAGGGACCCGTCGGTCCGGTCGAACAGCCCGGGCAGTGCCCGTCCGCCGGACACGACCAGCCGGTCGCCCGACGCGGCCAGGTACCCCTGCGGGGCCAGCCCGGCAAAGGAGTACGCTCGGCTGTGTGGCTGTGCCTCCCACCGGGGTCCGTCTCCGGTGTTGGCCCACTCGACCTCGCCGGTCTCGGCGTCGAGGGCGAAGACGAACGTCCCCAGGAACGGCCACACTCCCGCCGCGAAATAGACCGTCCCCTCCTTGACGACGGGGCCGCCGCGGGCCGCCCACATGCTGATCACCCGCTCGTTGCCCAGCACACGGTGGTCGGTCGGGGCCGTATTATATGACCAGA
>PUPC01000361.1 GCA_003553185.1 Planctomycetota bacterium
CCGGGGACGACTTCAACGCCCGCGGCGATATCCGTGCTGTTCTGCGGGAAGCCGGCTGGGTGCGGGTCAAGAGCGGAGAGAATGAGTACTGGCGCAGGCCCGGCAAGGAAACAGGCACATCAGCCACGCTGAAAGACGGCGTATTCTTCGTCTTCAGTTCCAACGCCGCCCCGTTCGAGCCCAACGAGCATTATTCGCAGTTCGCGGTGTACGCCATGCTCGAACACGGCGGCGACTTCGAGCAGGCGGCCAGGGCGCTGAGACAAGCGGGTTACGGAGGCGATACGCCTGGGGCGGCCGATTCGGATGTGGATATCTCGGCCCTTGTGGAGTGGCCGGCTGGCCGGCCGCAGGCCCGTGAGTCGCTGGTGGAGTCGCTGAAGGCGCTGATTACGGATTTTTCGGGGCTGAATCGCCCCATCATCCACAAGCTCATTCGCGAAGGGGAGACCATGAACATCATCGCCAGTCCGAAGACGGGCAAGTCATGGTTCGTCTCCCGCCTGGCTATCTCGGTCGCCTCGGGCCTGGACTGGCTGGGATACGACGTGGAGCCGGGCCGCGTGCTGCACATCGACAACGAGCTGCACTCCAACACCATCGCCTACCGCTACCAGGTAATCAGCGAGGCAATGAGAGTGCCGCATCATCTCTACAGCGGCAACATAGACATGGTCTCGCTGCGCGGCCGGCTGCGCGACCTGTACGCCATGGCCGAGATGTTCGAGCCGATAGAGCCGGGCCAGTACAAGCTTATCATCCTCGATGCGTTCTACCGCACGCTGCCACGCGAAACGGACGAAAACGACAACGGCGCTATAGCCAACCTTTACAACCTCATCGATTACTACGCCGGGCGGCTGGGCTGCGCGTTCGTGCTCATTCACCACACCTCCAAGGGCAACCAGGCCGGCAAGTCCGTCACCGACGTCGGAGCCGGTGCGGGCAGTCAGTCCCGTGCGGCCGATACGCACCTGATTCTCCGGCCTCACGAGGAGGAAGGCCTGGTCGTGCTCGAGTCGGCCGTCCGGACGTGGCCGTCGCCAGCGCCGATGGTCCTGCGATGGGATTGGCCGCTGTTTACGCCGGTGAGGGAGGCCGACCCCTCGGCGCTTCTGGGGGCCGCCAGGCCCAAGGCAAAGCCGGCCGAGCCGAGCATGAACGAGTTCATAGACCAGTGCATCGGCCTGTTCGACCCATGCTCGAAGGCGTGTGTGCACTACGAGGCGGCCCAGCGGTTCGGCCTGCCGGAACGCCGTGCGGATGAGATGCTCGACCTGGCATTGGAGCGCGGCGACGTGGTGCGAATCCGCATCGGCTCGCGGATGAAATACGTCATGAAACGCGCTGATATCACCGGAGAAAAGGCGCTGTGGACCGCAGCGCTGCTGGCTCATCGCCCCGACGCCAGTGCCCAGGAAATAGCCGAGCAGGTGGAGGCCTCCCGGCAGTATGTGAACCAGATCCGGCGTGAGATGGTGGAAACTGACCCCTAAATCGGCCAACGGAAATAAAGGACTTAAGTGGAAACTAAATGGAAACTGCCGGAAACCGAGTTTCCAAAAAAGTGGAAACTAGTTTCCAAGCGGATTGATGCAAGGGCAGACAAAGGAAGGTTTTATGTGAGTTTCCAGTTGGAAAATGGCGCAGGAAACCAGACGCGTGGAAAACAGCGTCTGAGTTTCCAAAGTCCAGGTGCACTTAAGACGGTGCACGAAAAGGCGTTACGGCAATTTCGATTGGAAACTATCGTGGAAACTCCGCACACCACTCCCCCTACGGGGGAGCACGCGGGCGTTTGGAAACGCCCCGCGATGCTCCCCGAGCCGTAGGGCTTGCTCGCGGTTCCTTCCCGGCCGCAGGGAAAGAAGACGGCACGGGAACGCGTCGGCTGTGCAAAGACAGTTTTGTTGAGCCGCGCCGAATTGTCGGCGCTTAACACGGAGGTGCTTTTATGACCGCAACGCAGGATGCAAAGAAGTTCGCAGTCGAGCTGAGGCCCATCGACGATGTCCGCCCTTACGAGCAGAACCCACGCATCAACGACCAGGCGGTGGACGCCGTGGCGGCCTCGCTGGCCGCGTTCGGCTTCCGCCAGCCGATAGTGGTTGATGGCGACGGCGTCATCATCGTCGGCCACACCCGCTGGAAGGCGGCAAAGAAGCTCGGCGTGGCCAAGGTGCCCGTCCATGTGGCCACCGACATGACGGCTGAACAGGCGCGGGCCTACAGGATATCCGACAACAAGACAGGCGAGCTGGCCGACTGGGACCTGGAGATCCTGCCCATCGAGCTGAACGAGCTGCGCGAGGGCGGATTCGACATGGACGTGCTGGCCTTCGACGAGGAGGAACTCGGCAGGCTGCTAACCATCGCCGAGGGTGTGGCAGAGGGCCTGACCGACCCGGACAGCGTTCCGGAGCCGCCGGACGATGCGGTCACCCAGCGCGGCGACCTGTGGATACTCGGCGACCACCGGCTGCTCTGCGGCGACAGCGGCAGCGAGGCCGATCTCGACCGGCTGCTGGACGGCGAACAGATACACCTTCTAGCATGCGACCCGCCGTATAACGTGAAAGTTGAACCGCGCAGCAGCACGGCCATCGCCGCCGGCAAGAGTTCCTTCCCTGAGCAGGCCGGTAAGATGCACCACCAGGACTTCGACGTCGGCCGGGGCGTGACCGACCCCAAGAAGGCCCGCAAAAAGATGCGGGCCAAGGACCGGCCGCTGGAGAACGACTTCGTCGCCGACGAGGCCTTTGCCGAGATGCTGCTGGCATGGTTCACCAATGCCTCGCGCGTTATGAAGCCCGGGGCCTCGTTCTACGTCTGGGGCGGCTACGCCAACCTCGGCAACTACCCGGCTCCGCTGAAGGCCGCGGGGCTGTACTTTTCGCAGGGAATCGTCTGGGACAAACAGCACCCGGTGCTGACGCGCAAGGACTTCATGGGGGCCTTCGAGATATGCTTCTACGGCTGGAAGGAAGGCGCGGGGCATAACTTCTACGGCCCGAACAACGCCACCGACCTCTGGCACGTCAAAAAGGTCAACCCGCAGGCGATGGTCCACCTGACCGAAAAACCCGTCGAGTTGGCCGTCCGTGCAATCCAGTATTCCTCCAAGCCCGGCGAAAACGTCCTGGACCTTTTTGGCGGCTCCGGTTCGACGCTCATCGGCTGCGAACAGACCGACCGGCGGGCGTACCTGTGCGAGATGGACCAGGCCTACTGCGATGTGATCGTCCAGCGGTGGGAGGAGTTCACCGGCAAGAAGGCCGAGCGGACCTCATGCACACCCGGCGACGCTCAGGAATCCAGCAGCGAACCTACCGCTTCGCGGAGTTCAGGCAGGTGATTCTCAACGATATTCCAGACTTCAACATAATCCACGCCTTCGTACACGTGGATCAAAACGTCCCGGAAGCCGGCTATGTCTCGCCAACGGATGTCAGGTCGTCGGGACTTCGCAGCTTCGGAGAGTCGCTTGGTCGCCTCGCCGATGATTTCGAAGTTTCGCACCACGGCGTCCCGCGTCTTGCGGTCGGACATGAACTCTTCGCGGCCACCACTGGTGTACTCCATGATGTTTTCGATGGCGTCGCGGATATGGGCCAGATACAGGCGGTCGCGGTTCATAGCTCCATGGCCTCGGCCAGTACCTCATCGCGGATTTCCGGGTGCAGGGCGCGGTCGTTGACCACGTCCACCGAAACCGCCAGCAGTTCCTCCAGGTCGCGGATGAGTGCGATACGGTCCAGCAGGGACCGGGCTTCGTCCATGTGCACCAGCAGGTCAACGTCGCTGTCGGACGTCGCGTTGCCCCGCAGGACGGACCCGAAGATACGCACCCGGCTGGCGCCGTGCCGGCGGGCGATTTCGAGGATGCGATCACGCCGGGACTGGATGTCGGCCAAGCTCACCATGGCCGTATTCTACCTCTCCGCCAAATGCCGGGCAACGCAAAGCCGTTGTGGTCTTTATAAGCGGAGACGACCGAAGGAGAACCCCGGCCGATACGACCGAGGTTCGCGGTTATGCGAGGCGATGAAGGGTGGCTCAGCGGTTGAGGGCGAATTTGCCGCGCTCGGCTTTGACGAAGCGGGCGTCGTCGCCCTTGAGCTTTATCTCGCGCGAGATGGCGGCATAGAG
>PUPC01000140.1 GCA_003553185.1 Planctomycetota bacterium
AGGAGCGGGTGCTCGAGATCGAGGCGACGCCGTCGAAGACCGAATACGAGCCGGGCGAGGAGGCGGAGGTCGCCCTCCGGGTGACCGACATCGACGGCGAGCCGTTCGTCGGGTCGCTCGCGCTGACCATCTACGACCGGGCCGTCGAGTACATCTCGGGCGGCAGCAACGTGCCCGAGATCAAGGCCTTCTTCTGGAAATGGCGGCGACGACACCGCCCGAGGACGTTTTCCTCGCTGGACCGAACCGGGCGAAACATGGACCCGCTGGGCAAGCCGGGTCTCCGTTACCTCGGTGTCTTTGGACGGACCATCGTAGATTTGCCCTCCGAACTTGAGGAAGAATTAGCACGCCGCGAGAGGGGTGAAAGGGCCGCCGGAGGTCCGGCACCCCCTGGTATGAGGCGCGCATTTGACCAGGACCAGGCAGCAGCACCGGAAGCTGCGATGGACGGGGAGCTAGCGGAGCCGGGCGAGCCGGCGGCCGAGCAGGTCGAGCCGACCGTGCGGACCGAGTTCGCCGACACCGCCCTGTGGGTCGCCTCGTTGACGACCGACGAGGACGGAACGGCGTCCGTCCAGCTCACCATGCCCGACAACCTGACCGGCTGGAAGATCAAGACCTGGGGGATGGGGCACGGGACGAGGGTCGGACAGGCCGAGACCGAGGTCGTCACCCGGAAGAACCTGATGCTCCGGATGCAGGCGCCCCGGTTCTTCGTCGAGACGGACGAGATCATCCTCTCCGCCAACATCCACAACTACCTAGATGAAGAGAAGGACGTCGAGGCCGTGCTCGAACTCGACGGACCCTACCTCGAGGCGCTGGAAGACACCCGGAAGACGGTCACCGTCCCCGCCGACGCCGACAGGCGCGTGGACTGGCGGGTCCGCGCCGTCTCGGAGGGCACCGCCGTGGTGCGGATGAAAGCTCTGACCGACGTTGAGTCCGACGCGATGGAGAAGAGCTTCCCCGTCTATGTCCACGGAATGCTGAAGACCGAATCGTGGAGCGGGGCGCTGCGGCCCGACGACCGGTCGCAGACGATCACCATCAACGTGCCGGAGGAGCGGCGGATCAACGAGTCGCGGCTCGAGATCCGATACTCGCCGTCGCTCGCCGCGGCAATGGTCGACGCCCTCCCCTACCTCGTCGATTACCCGCACGATACCACCGACACCCAGCTCAACCGGTTCCTGCCCACGGTCCTCACCCAGAAGATACTCATCGACATGGGCCTCGACCTGGAGGAGATTCGGGACAAGCGGGCCAACCTGAACGCCCAGGAGCTCGGCGACCCTGCCGAGCGGGCGAGACAGTGGAAACGGTTCGACCGCAACCCGGTGTTCGATCCCGATACCGTCGATGACATGGTCCGCAGGGGCGTCCGCCACCTCACCGAACGCCAGCTCTCCGACGGCGGCTGGGGCTGGTTCAGCGGCCGGCGCGAACTGTCCAGGCCACACACCACCGCCTACGTCGTCCACGGCCTGATGCTCGCCCGCGAGAACGATGTCGCGATCGTGCCCGACGTGCTCGAGCGGGGCGTCCGGTGGCTCACCAACTACCAGGACCGGCAGGTCGAACGCCTGAAGAACTGGCCGGACAAGCACCCGCGCAAACAGAGAGCGGCCAACATCGACGCGTTCGTATACATGGTCCTCGTCGATGCCGGGGTGAAGAACGACGAGATGCTCGAGTTCCTCTACCGCGACCGGACCCACCTGGCGGTCTATGCGAACGCGATGTTCGGCCTCGCCCTCCACGAACAGGGGCTCGAGGAGAAGCTCGAGATGGTCGTCCGCAACATCGACCAGTACCTCGTCCAGGACGACGAGAACCAGACCGCTTACCTGGACCTGCCCGCCAACAACTGGTGGTGGCGGTGGTACGGCAGCGAAAACGAGGCACAGGCCTACTACCTCAAGCTGCTCACCCGGACCGACCCCGAGGGCGAGAAGGCGTCCCGGATGGTCAAGTACCTGCTCAATAACCGGAAGCACTCCACACGCTGGAACTCGCCCCGCGACACCGCCATCGTCCTCGAGGCGTTCGCCGAATACCTCCAGGCGACCGATGAGCACAAGCCGGACCTGACCGTCGAGATTCTCATCAACGGCGAGCAGCAGAAGGAGGTCGAGATCACCGCCGAGAACCTGTTCACCTACGACAGCCGACTGGTGATGCTCGGCGACGCGGTGACCACCGGCGAGCACGAGATCGAGATCCGGAAGACCGGCGAGGGGCCGCTCTACTTCAACGCCTACCTCACCACGTTCACGCTCGAGGATTTCATCACCCGGGCCGGGCTCGAAATCCAGGTCGATCGCAATGTGTACAAGCTCGTCCGCGTCGAGGCGACCGAGAAGGTCCCCGGCGCCCACGGGCAGATCGTCGAGCAGCAGGTCGAACGATTCGAGCGGGAGCCGGTCGAGAACCTCGACACGCTCGAGTCGGGCGACCTGATCGAGGTCGAGCTGATCATCCAGTCGAGAAACGACTACGAGTACATCGTGATCGAGGACATGAAGGCGGCCGGGTTCGAGCCGGTCAACGTCCGAAGCGGCTACGGCGTCGGCCGGGGGCTGGGCGCTTACACGGAGTTCCGCGACGAGCGAGTCTGCTTCTTCGTCCGGCGGCTGGCACGCGGTACGCACAGCATCGCCTACCGGCTCCGGGCCGAGACGCCGGGCCGGTTCAGCGCCCTGCCCGCCCGGGCCCACGCGATGTACGCCCCCGAGCTGAAGGCCAACTCGGACGAGATCAAGCTCAACATCGAGGACTGAGAACCGGCTTGGATCGCTGCGGATGAATGGCCGCCGGTGTATTGCACGTCCTGACTTGCCGGCGGCGGCCATCCCGCCCATTCCACCCATGATTTTTCTTGACATTCACGGGGGGCGGTGGTATAGAAATAGTATGTTGCCTTAATCTGAAGGCGGCAAGGTCACTCGCGGGGGTACACTCGGACCAGTCAAAAGGAGTCGAAAATGGCGAAGCGAACATGGCTGTGGATTCTCATCACATTTCTCGTTGTTGTTGTGGTTGTTGTCAGTGTGGCTCCGGGAATGGTGGTGCTCATCAGGTTCGCGAACTCATTGCGGGGAACGATTATCGACTCGAGCAGAGAACTGGCTCGCCCGCCAATCGTAGAGCCGGAGGAACGGATCGCCCCGGACGAGCTCGGTGCCGCCGATTTCCTACCCGATGATGTGTCCGTCTACCTGACCATGTTCGAGCTGAGGTTCCGGGCGGAGCGCGTGTGGAGCAGCAACGCCGTCCGCCACCTGCGCCGCCAGCCCCAGATCGAAGAGGTGCTGGAGGACATTCGGGACGAGTTCCCCTGGGAGGAACTCCAGGATGAGTTGGATGCCGACCCGGAGCTCCAGAACCTGGTCGATGTCCTTGCCGACGCTGTCTCGCACGAGTGCTTCATCGCGGCCGGTGCGGACTTCCCGGATGTCGTCGGTGCGTTGCAGAAGGTCAGTTTCACCAACAACATCGCCGCGGTCGCGGCGGCCGGGCTCGATATGCCGACCGCCCCGCTGATCGTGGATGCCGTATTAGAACACCGGGAGGCCCTCTACGTCCCCCCCGTCCTCGTCGGGTTCAAGCTCGCCGAAGTGGCCAAAGCCCGACAGGCGATCGACCATTGGGTCCACCAGGCCGAGTGGGTCCACCAGGTCGAGGAAACCCAGGTGGGACGGCTGGAGACTCGGGAGATCGGGGGCGAGACGTTCTCCGTCTTCGAGCTGACCGGTGACGACATCCCGGACGACGTCAAACGGGAGATGGCGACCGCTTTTCTCGAGTCCGGCATCCCGTTCGCAAAGGGCCGGGAGCTCCTGGAATGGCTGGGTGGACTTCGCCTGGTGGTGGCGGTCGGCATCCGAGACGATTACCTCTTGTTCTCGGTCGGCTCGGACATCGGGCTGATCGAGCGCTGGGGGGAAGGCCCGTCGCTGGCCGCATCGGCGACCTTCGAGCCGCTCCGGACCCACGCCCACAGCGCCCCCGCCAACATCTCGTACCAGACCGAGGCCGTCGCCCGGGCCGGAACCATCAGCCCCGCCCTGTTCCGCGACGCCTTCGAGAAGGCCGCCCCCCTGATCGCCCGGGACGACGAGGCACTCGAGGGGCGCATCATCGCGGACAGCGCCAAGGTGGCGGATGCCCTCGACGATGCGATGAGGCCGCCGATGGGGCACCTGTCGTTCTCGTTCGAACGGGCCGGAATCGAGTCGTACAAGTTCGAGTGGCCGGTCGAAGGCAGCGTGCTGGACCCGCGAGAACCGCTGTCGATCATCGAGCACAGGACCGCCGATCCGCTCATCTATACCGCTACACGGCTAAAACCGATCGCCGGCGTCTACGACCTGCTCGCCACTGTGGCACAGCTCGGCGCCGGCTACACAGAAGACTTCCTCAAGCCAGTACTCCCGCCGGACGAGGCGGGACTCTACGCCGCCGCGATGGAGATCGTGCGCCCGCTGTCCTCCGAACTCGATGCCGCGATCCGCGAGGACCTCATCCCGGCGACCGACGCCACCGAATCGATGATGGCGTTGGACGGCCGGGGCCGCCTGCTCATGTTCGACCTGCCCCGGCTGGCTCTCGCCGTACGGCTGCCCGACGTGGAGCAGTTCAAGCGGGGCATTTCCCGATGTGCCGATGCGATCAACGAAGCCATCGACAAAGCCCGCAGGGACCTGCAGGCCCCCATCCCCGAAGAGTTCGCCATCCCCGGGCCGGAGGAGCGCCGGGTCGATGGTCACACGATGTACTGCTGGCCGTTGCCGGGGAACCAACTGGGGGATGACGTAAGCCCTTGCGCGTTGTTCATCGACGACGTGCTCGTCCTCAGCACATCGACGCGGATGGCCGCCGAGACGGTGCCACGGCAGGAGCCGCCCGAGCCCGCACAGGTCGTCGAACTCGATCGGCGGGCGGGGAACATAGCCAGGGCGGACCTCGCAGCGCTGTGGGATTACCTCGGGGCACAGGCGGACGCCGGGCTGAGAGCCGCAGAAGCGGACGATGACATGTCGGACCGGGAACGCGAAGAGATCACCGTCGTCCACGACGTGTTTACGGCCATACTGCACTCGCTCGGGGCGGTCCGCGAATTCCGAAGCCGAACCTACCGCGACGGCGACCGGATGGTGACGCATCACTGGCTGCACGTCGAGGACATCGAGGGCATCGAATGACATCCTACGTCGCGGCCATCACCGGCGTCGTCCTGACAATCGCCCTGTTCGGCTGGCTGGGCTATCGCCGGGGCGTCGTCGCCACGCTCGGCCGCTGCCTGCTGGCGGGCGCGATAGGCGGGCTGCTCTGCCTGCTCGGTCTGCTGCCGGTGGGGCCGCCCGGTCCTCACGTGCTGTTCGCCTGCGGCGTGGCGGGCACGGCGATCCTGGCCGTTTCCCTGATGTGGGCCGGTTATCGGCTGGCACGTTCCGAAGACCGATGGGCTGCCTGGCCGCGCCGGTTCGATCGCGTCGCCGGAGCCGGTGCGGGGGTTCTCGCCGCCGTTTTTCTCTGTGTGGTCGCCGCGTCCGCTGGGGCCGTTCTGCTGCCGCCTCTCGACGAACAGAACGGTGGAACTCCTCGGGCCACCGGCGGCACGGGGCCGGCCGGGGTGCGGCGTGCGTGCGAAGACATCGCCGGGCTGGTCGGCGGTCGGTTCCGGAGTCTCACCGGGACCGTCGGCGATATTCCCCGCGAGGTCCGGGCGCTGGTGTTGATCTTGAACGCATCGCGGGCCGAGCACGCCCGGCTGGCCGAGAAGCACGACCTCGTCCGGCTGCTCGACGTGCCCGCCGTCGAGGCGGCGCTCGACGACGCGGAGTACCTGGCCCTCGTCGATCGGTGCCGGGGCGGCGACCCGCGGGCCATCGCCCGCGTGAGTTCCAGCCCGGTCACCCGCCGGCTCGCCCGGTCGCCCGAGGTGCGCGACGTGCTCCGCAGCATCCGCCCGTCGGACCTGGCTGCGGACCTCGAGGCGGTGGCGGTTTCGGAATCGGCGGAGCCGGGGGATTGACCCTCCCCCGAACAACGCAGCGGTCCCGACGAACCCCGCAACCACGCCGGGCTGCTCCCGGCCACCAAAAACCGGAACACGGGTTTGACACCGACTGGCCGCCCTTGTATGATTTTTCCGAGTCGCCTGTCAGAGCGGAGCATAGAGCGTGACCATCATCATCGACAACTACGACTCGTTCACCTATAACCTCGTCCAGCGGCTGGGCGAGCTCGGGGCCGAGATTCGGGTGTATCGGAACGACCGAGTGACGGTGCCCGCCATCGAGGACGCCGGGCCGGACCGCATCGTCATATCGCCCGGGCCCTGCACGCCGCGCGAGGGCGGCATCTCGAACGACGTGGTCCGCCACTTCGCGGGCAAGGTGCCCATCCTCGGCGTCTGCCTGGGCCACCAGTGCGTGGGCGCGGTGTTCGGAGCGGAGGTCGTCCGGGCCGAGCGGCTGATGCACGGCAAGACGTCGATGATCGAGCACGACGGCCGGACGGTCTACGAGGGGCTGGAGAACCCGTTCGAGGCGACACGATACCACTCGCTGATCGTCCGGGAGGAGTCGCTGCCGGACTGCTTCGAGATCACCGCCCGGACCACCGACCGGGGCGAACTGATGGGCTTTCGTCACAAGGACTATTCGATCGAAGGAGTTCAATTCCACCCCGAGTCGTTCCTGACCCACGAAGGAAAGAAGCTCCTTCGCAATTTTTTGGCGTTGTAGGCGGCCGCCGGGCCGCCTGTCTGTTTTCGGTGACGGGCAGCGGCGTCTTCCGCGGCCCACAGAAGAAGGAGGGGTTGCTATGAAAGCCGCGACTCAGTTCTCGGTGATGCTGCCGAACAAGCCGGGCGAACTCGGAAAGCTCTGCCGACGGCTGGCACGGGCGAAGGTGAACATTGTGGCCATCTCGGTGGCCGAGACCACCGAGCAGGGCGTTGTCCGCATGGTGGTCGACGGGGTGACGGCGACCCGCGACGCCCTGAAGAAGTCGAAGCTCTCGTTCGTGACCGCGCGAGTGCTGCTTGTCGACCTGCCCAACGAGCCGGGCGCCCTCGCAGAAGTGGCCGGCGCCCTGGCCGCCAAGAAGGTCAACGTGCAGTTCGTGTACGGGTCCACCGTTCGGGCGGGCGAAGAGGTCACCGTGGTAGTCGGCGTGGACGACGTCGATGCTGCGAAGAAAGTGCTCTCGTAGAACCCGGGCTGCCGCCGGACCGACCATTCGCTCGCCGGCCGACGCTGTGCCGCCTTGACCGCGTCTCGATTCCAACGAGCCGGGGCACACCTTGCGCCGGACTGCGGGCTGTTGGTATAGCAACAAGTGACGCCGCACCCCTTGCGGCTGTTGCCAGGAGGGTTTGTTTGTGCCTGATTCTTTAGTTGAGCCGATGTATTATCTCGTTCGTTTGATTCTGGCACTGCTCTGCGGTGCCGTCGTGGGCTGGGAGCGCGAGATCCGGGACAAGCGGGCCGGGCTCCGCACCCATATCCTCATCTGCGTGGGCGCCTGCCTGTTTACTCTGGTCACACTGGAGATTGCCAAGCAGTTCGAGCATGCCGACGCGATGCGGATCGTGCAGGGTTCGATGCTGGCGATCGGTTTCATCGCCGGCGGGGTCATCTTCACCCAGGGGAGCTCGGTACACGGGCTGACCACGGCCGCCGGACTGTGGGTGCTCACCGCCGTCGGCCTCTCGCTCGGTATGGGCCTTTACTTTCTCGGCATCGCCAGCACTCTCCTCGCCCTGATTGTCATCGCCATCCTGCCCCGGATCGAGCGGCGGATTCACCGCCCGTCGGGATCTCTCCACACCGAAGCACCCACCCCACCGAGCGGAGATGACAACAACACCGCCCGAGAGGAGCGATGAAACGCACGGCCGCGCATGGCAATTGCTGGACGCTGATGACAGGTAAAGGCGTCATCTTTTCAGTGGAAGCATCGGCTGCAAAGCAGCCACAGGAGGCATCATAATGAAATTCGTGTTGCCAGTCATCGGATGTGGTTTGCTTGCTACTGCCATCGTGCTGGGGATATCGATCTCCAAGCAGGGGCCGGCAAAAACGACGCAGGAAGAGCACGTGTGGAAAGAATTCACGGTAACTATAGATGCGACACCACACACGGTCCTGATAAGGGAGTATCCACAGCCAGTCGCGGTACAGTCGGTAATGGCAGACTTTGCCCCTTCAGAGAGCAGCCGGTACAGTGCGCTTGGCACATTGGCGTTGTCAACCCACCTGGGGCGCAATATACAGAGTAAGGCCGATCTGGAGGCATTTTCTCATCTGTTTGAGAACCCAAAAAGATCAATGGAACGGTTTGAATGGCTACAAACGGAAGTTGGCGGTTGGGATGAACTCATTGATCGATTACGCAAATCTACCGAGAGGCGATACCGTTCAAGGGTACTCTTAGCAGAAGCTATTGTTCTTGATCAGCATGTATTCGTATGTCAGATGCCCGACACCGGGCCAATGTATCAGGTACTTCGGAAGCAAGCGAATGGTCAATACTTGAACGTCAATGAGTGGGACGAGAGCATAAGGCCGCTACTGTTCAATGACAGAATACTCGAGCTCTTCGAGGGGGTGCAACTTGAACAGGAGGAGGACGCTGATGACAGATAAGAATGAGATTGATAATGAGAGCATACTCGGCCTGGATACTGGGCAACCCAAGTGGGGGAAGGTGACTCATGCTGACAAGTGACCGCAGGATGTTCGCGTTAATCGTATCGTTGTTCCTGTTGATGCCTTCCGGCGCTGCCTTCGGACAAACGGCGTTAACACGAGATGATCGAATATCCGCTCTGCGGGAACAGATCGCCGCAACGGAATCGCCCGCCGAGAAAATCCAGTTGGAGCGCACCCTCGCATATCTCTGGCTGGGCATCGGCTGCGATGCCCAGCCTGACAACCCAAGGTTTGTGGCAGAGGCGGAACGCATTCTGGAAGAGTACCAGCACGCGGATTACCACTACAGCTACCTCGACGTAAAGGTCACCTACGCACAACTCCAGCCGGCCGAGACCCGCGAATCGCTCTTGTGGGAGGTCATTGTCTTCGACCCGCGGGACATCCAATTCCCAGCTGACGTGTGCCCGACGAGGAGTGTCAACCGCCTGAAACAAGGGGCGATATGGGCACATTTGGATGGAGCGACGGCCGGTGTGAGAGGCGCAGAACGGGACGTTGAGAGGCGGCGGATTCGGGAAGTGGTCGATACATTGACAGCCCGGCTCAACGAGACCGAGGAAGGGCGGCGATGCCTTCCGCTGGTCTCCTGGTGGGCGACCGTTGCCTTGGCCGAGGAGCCAATGAATGTGCCCATTCCTGTCCTTGATGCGCCCCCGCCTTCGAAGTGGGCTGACGAAATGGCCGCCAAAGAGTCCGAACCGGCACCGGCAATCGAGCTGCCAACCCTTGAGGAATCCGACCCTGTGCCTGAACCGCCGGCCGCTGCGCTGGAGCCCGCGTGGGCTCGGTCCCGGTCCTTTGACTCCGTCGAATATACCGGCACGGTCACGATAGCCGAGCCGACACCGGAATCGAGAAACTCTATGTGGATACCATGGCTTCTTGGCGGCGCCGGCATCGGTGTGCTGGGAGTTGGTGTTGTGATGATCTGTCGAAAGCGTTCAGAGGAGCCAATTTCTTGAGGTTATAATGAGGGGGACGTAGACGCCGAAACAACGCGTACAGTAGTGCTTCGCCCGCCGGGCTATTCCGCCTGTTTGATCTGCTCCCGGATTTCGCTCATTCCGGGGCTTCGGGCGCCGGGGTGGACGACCGCATCCACACGTCCCGCTGCGGGAACGGGATCTCGATGCCCTCCGCCGCGAACCGGTCGTTGATCTCCATGTTGACCGCGTCGAGCATCCGGAACTTGTCGTGGTAATCCGTGATCCAGAACGTAATCCGGACATCGAGCGCCGAGTCGCCGAACGCGATGAACAGGGCCTCGGGCTTCGGCTGCTCGAGGATGACCGGGTTCTCCCGCAGGACGTCCAGGATGATCGATTTCACCTTGCGCATATCGCTCCCGTAGGCCACGCCCACCTCGTGCAGGATGCGGACGTTCGGGTTGGGCGCACTGTGATTGACCACCTGGGCCTTGGCGATCTCGGCGTTGGGCAGCACGATCACCGTCTGGTCGGTGGACAGCACCTTCGTCGACCGCAGGCCGATCTCGAGGACGTCTCCCCACTCGCCCGAGGGCAGCGAAATCCGGTCCCCCCGCTTGAACGGCTTGTCGAACATCAGCGAGATGCCCGCGAACATGTTCGAAAGCGTCTCCTGGGCCGCCATCGCCACCGCCAACGACGCCAGACCGGCGGTGGCCAGAACCCCCGTTATCTGAACCTCGAAATGCTGCAGGATGATGGTCGCCGCGACGAACAGGACCACCACCTTGGCGAACCGGTTGAAAAACCGCACCACCTGCCGGTCGATGCCGTCCTCGCCCCGCCGGGCCATGATCCGGCTGTAGCCCTGCAGCGCCCCCTGCATCAGGGAATACGCCAGCATCGTGATGGCAAAGACCAGGTTCACATAGCACAGCCCGACCAGCGTCCGCCACAACTGGTGCGTCCGATACGGCTCGAACTCGGGCACCGGCCCCGAGAAAACCAGGTTCACCCCGAAATAAAGGATGGAGGCGAGCACCAGCCACTGCACGTAGCCGGTGATCGTCTCGACCAGCTCCGTCACGAACGCCGTCCGAGTCCGCCGAACCACCGGGATGACGACCTTGCGCCAGATCAGCCCGCTCAGCCAACAGCCGACGCCGCTGGCCGCGAGCCAGCAGAGCAGATAGACAAACTCCCATTGCACCGGGCTCAGACTCATCGCTCGTCGCCTCCATACTCGGGTATAACCGGGCCTATTCTCTACCCTCAGCCGCCCGGCGTCAACCCGCACCCGCGGACCGCGTTTCCGCATCTTCCATTTTTTTCTTGACAATTCCGGCGGACCGGAGCATAATGAAGCCGAGTTAAAAAGTGCTTTCGTTAGCTGAAATGTTGCGGTCAGGTGACCGTGGGCTCTGGTTTGCTTGGCAAGTACTTCGGGGCGAGGAGAGAAACGATGAAGAAGTCTTTGATTCTTTCGGTGGCGATCGTGCTGTTTCTGGGAGTATCATCGGCTCGCGCGAATATCTTCGAAGAAATCGGGAGAACGTGCCCGGACCCGGTTCGGCTAAGCATGGTTATGTGGTTGCCCTTAGAATATTTTGAGCAGTTTGCCGAACATTTCCCGAGAGGAGCCCTCGAGGAATTGGAGGAAATGTTGGATGGGCACTCCCTGATTGCCGCCGTCGATGGACGTGTTACCCCGTTGGGGCGTTTAGTCTATCAGACGGAGAACGATGTTCGCAAAGACTTGGCTATCATCAAAGATAATGACCGACACAGCCCGGTCCCGGCTGACGACACTCCGGACTCCGTAAGGCGCTTGCAACACATCATGCAGGATGCATGGGCCCAAATGATGGGAGAGATGGGAAAGAACCTCCGCCTCTATTTGTTTCGCGTAGAGTTGGACGCCGCGGCGCGCGGCGAATTCAAGGTGCGGCTCGGCGGTACGAATACCGAGGAAGTGCTGTTCCGCTACGAAACGCCTCTGCGGGCCGTTGTTCCCGATACGCCGTGCCAGGAATGTGAATACCCCGTCAGGGCCGCCTGGAACTTCTGCCCGCGATGTGGCAAGGAAAGCAAGGGCGCTGACAAGTAACGTTCAAGGCGCGAACGCAGGACCAGCAGGCGCAACCCCCCGGATCACCACCAGACACAGGGAAACCACGGCCGCTCCGGCAGCCGGATGGGTATCGAACCGAGGCAGTGGGTGTTCTTGCCCTCGAATCTTACCGGGAAATCACCGGTTCCGCTTGTAAATACTTGCAAACCCCCGGCCGGTTCTTTCTCGCGTATAGACGCTATTTTCTGGTCCGGCTCCTGAAGGCGGTCTCTTGACCGGGCGGCGGGCCGGGCATAGAATCGCGGCATGGGCATTATCAACGTACTCCCCGAGCAGTTGGTCAATAAGATCGCGGCGGGTGAGGTGATCGAGCGGCCGGCGTCAGTGGTCAAGGAGCTGGTCGAGAACGCGCTCGATGCCGAGGCGTCGCGGATCGCCATCGAGATCGAGGACGGGGGGAAGAAGCTCATCCGGGTGACCGACGACGGCCGGGGGATGGCCCACGACGACCTGGCCGTGGCGTTCGACGGCCACGCCACCAGCAAGCTGAGCACGGACGACGACCTGTTCTCGGTGGCGACGTTCGGGTTCCGGGGCGAAGCGCTCACCAGCATCGGAGCCGTCGCACACGCCCGCATCGTCTCGCGGCCGCCCGGGGCCATCGAGGCGGGCGAGATCGAGATGAAGGGCGGCGAGCCGGGGCCGGTCAAGGCGACGGGCGCCCCGGAGGGGACGACCGTCGAGGCGGCGAACCTGTTCTTCAACGTGCCCGCCCGCCGCAAGTTCCTGCGGACCGATCGTACCGAGTACGCCCACATCGTCGAGCAGGTCTCCCGGGTGGCCCTGGCCAACCCCGACGTCGCGTTCCGGCTGGTCCATAACGGCCGGGAGACCCTGTCGCTCCCGGCGACGGACGACCGGCGCCGACGGCTGGGCGACCTGTACGGCCGGGAGCTGGCCGATGCGCTGATCGAAGTGGACTCCGCCGAGGGGCCGGTCGCGGTCACCGGGTTCGTCGCCCCGCCCGTCCACTGCCGGTCGAACCGGAAGATGCAGCTCACCTACGTGAATGGGCGGTTCGTGCGTCACCGGCGGCTGAACCACGCCATCGCCGCCGCATACGAGGGTCTGCTGGTGCAGGGGCGGTTCCCCGTCGCTGTGCTCTTCGTCCGGGTGGAGCCGGACGAGGTCGACGTGAACGTGCACCCGACGAAGATCGAGGTGCGGTTCAGCCGGGGCGACCAGGTCCATCGGGCCGTGCTCGGTGCGGTCCGCCAGGCGCTCCGCTCGGCCGACCTGACCCCCGTCTTCCAACCGCCCGAACGATCGAACCGGGGCGGCGGTGCGGAGCCGGGCGGCGGACGGCGGCCGTTCCGGATGGAGCAATCGTCCGAACGGACCGGCGTCGACCGGACCGCCGGCATGCCGTTCGAGCGGAGGCCCGAGCGCCCGGGCGACACCGCGACCGTGGAGCGGGAGCCGGGGGCCGAGCCGACGGACGCCCCGCCCGCCGAGGAGCCGGACGAGCCGCGCTGTTTCCAAATCCGCAACAGCTACATCATCGAGGAGCGGGCCGACGGGATCGCGATCATCGACCAGCACGCCCTGCACGAGCGGATTCTGTTCGAGACCATCCGGGACCGGATCGGGCGGGCGAAGCTCGAGAGCCAGCGGCTGCTCGTCCCGGCGGTGGTCGAGCTGGGCAAGGCCGACGCCGCCCGGCTCCTCGCCGAGCAGGAGACGCTCGCCCTGGTCGGGATCGAGTTGGACGAGTTCGGGGACGACTCGATCGCGGTGAACGCGGTGCCCGCTGTGCTCGCCCGGCAGGACCCCGAGCAGATGGTGCACGACCTGCTCGCCGAGCTCAGCGGCGACCTGCAATCGACGCCCGTCGAGGAACGCAAGCTCGCGATGGCAAAGATCATCGCCTGCAAGGCGGCGGTCAAGGCGGGCGACCGGCTGACCCGCTCCGAACTGCAATCGCTGCTCGAACGCGGCCGGCAGGCGAGCGGCCGGGATACCTGCCCGCATGGGCGCCCGACCTGCATCGTGCTCCCATACGACGACCTCGAACGACGTTTCCGGAGGAAGTGATGATGACGAATGCGACGGCGGCGGTGGACGTCGGCGGGGTGCGCGTGGGCGGCGGCGAGCCGCTCGCACTCATCGCCGGCCCCTGTGTGATCGACGGGGCGGACGCGACGGCCGAGATCGCCCGACGGCTGGCCGAGGTCTGCGCCGGGCTCGACGTGCCGCTCATCTTCAAGGCGTCGTTCGACAAGGCGAACCGGACGGCGGTCAGCTCGTTTCGCGGGCCGGGCCTGGAGGAGGGGCTCGAGGTGCTCGCCGGGATCAAGGACCAGGTCGGCGTGCCGGTCCTCTCCGACATCCACGAGCCGGGCCAGGCCGAGCCGGCGGCCGAGGTGCTCGACGCACTCCAGGTCCCCGCGTTCCTCTGCCGCCAGACCGACCTGTTGACGGCGGCGGGCCGGACCGGCCGACCGGTGAACGTCAAGAAGGGCCAGTTCCTCGCCCCGTGGGATATGCAGCACGTGGTTGCCAAGGTCGAGTCGACCGGGAACCGGCAGGTCCTGCTCACCGAGCGGGGAGCGTCATTCGGATACAACAACCTCGTTGCCGACATGCGGTCGCTGCCGGTCCTGCGCGGGCTGGGCTACCCGGTCGTGTTCGACGGCACCCACAGCGTCCAGCTCCCCGGCGGGCAGGGCGGGTCGTCCGGCGGGCAGCGCGAGATGGTCCCCACCCTGGTCCGGGCGGCAGTCGCCGCGGGCATCGACGCCCTGTTCCTCGAGGTTCATCCGGAGCCGGAGACCGCCCGGAGCGATCCGGCCACCATGCTGCGGCTGGACGACCTGCCCGACCTGCTGCGGGTCGTCCGGCGGATCGACGAGGCGGTCCGGGCGGAGGGAGACCGATGACCACGGCCCTGATTTCGGACATCCACTCGAACCTGGAAGCGCTCGAGGCGGTGATGGCCGACATCGCGGACCGGGGGGCCGACCGGATCGTGTGCCTGGGCGACGTGATCAATTACGGGCCGAACCCGGCCGAATGCCTCCGTATCGCACGCACGCTCGACCTCGTCCTGCTCGGCAACCACGAGGAGGCCGTGTTGCACGGGGCGATCGGCTTCAACGTCCACGCCCGGGAGGCGGCGGAATGGACTCGCGACGCACTCAAGCCCTCGCTCTTCGGCAACGGGGAACAGCTCGAGAACTGGGTCTTCATCCGAAACCTGCCCAAGCGGGAGCAGGAGGGCTCGGTCTATCTCGTCCACGCATCGCCCCGAGATCCGACGAGCGAGTATCTGCTCCCCTCCGAGTCGGACCCGCTGCTGGGCGAGCCGTCGGAAAAACTGAAGGGCTGCTTCGAGCGGATCGACCGGGTGTGCTTCGTCGGCCACACACACCTGCCGGGGGTCTTCCGCGAGCGGGGCCCGTTCGCCACCCCGGATGACCTCGACGGCGAGTTCGTCCTGCCCGACGACGAAAAGGCGATCGTCAACGTGGGGAGCGTCGGCCAGCCGCGCGACCGGAACCCGAGGTCGTGTTACGTCACGTTCGACGGCGAGGTCGTCCGCTACCACCGCGTCGAGTACGACCGGGAGACGACCTGCCGCAAGGTGAAGGCGATCAAGGGGCTGCCCGACCGCGGCGGCGAACGCCTGCTCAAGGGTATCTGACCGGGCGAATGGGCGGCCGGGGGCGCCCGTTTAAATTCGGCCCGGGGACCACCGGCGATTCTGCGACGATGTCCACCGCGTCGCGGGGGAGGAAAACCCGCCGGCCGTCATCACATCTTCCGAACATCAGCCCGTTCTGGACACTGAGGCAGATGAACGTATGATTTCCGGGCGGCAGGGTGCCGGTGTCTCGCCGAACGCGGACTTGCAGTCGGATCGGTGCGGTTGCCATGGTTGCCTCTCCCTTCTCTCTCGTCAGGCTGTTGTGTGTCGCATGCTGTATCATCTCACTCTTAGGACAACAAATCGTATTTGGCCTCTCGACCACAGTCGCATTCGTATGCCGCGCTGGGGATCCGCCTGTGCCAGTGCCTCGGAGAACGTATCGGTGTCGGGGACGGCGGCTCCGTTCACCGACAGGATCACGTCGTTCTGCCGGACCCCCGCCTGTTGGGCCGGGCTGCCCGGCTCGACTGCGGTGACGACGACGCCCTCGATGCCCTCGGCGTCCAGCCGCCGGGCGCGTTCCGACGTGAGGGTCTCGACGCTCAGGCCCAGCTCCGCCGGGGCCGGGTCCCTCTCCGGGACGCCTCGCGCCGTCTCGAGCAGGCCGATGGTCACCTCGACGGTCCGGGTCTCGCCGTCTCGGAACACCTTGATCTCGATGGTTTCCTCGGGCTTGGTCTGGGCGACCCGGTTTCTCAGGTCGTGCACGCTCTCCACCGGTTCTCCGTCGTACTCGACGATGATGTCGCCCGATTGCAGTCCGGCCCGCTCCGCCGGGCTGTCGCGGGTGACGTCGCCGATGAGGACTCCGTCGGTGGTGGCGTACTGGAACGACTGGGCGAGGTCCTCGTCGAGGTCCTGGATGAGGACGCCCAGCCAGCCGCGCCGGACCTCTCCGGTCTCGATCAAGCTTTCCATGACCACCTGCGCCATGGTGATGGGCACGGCGAACCCGATGCCCTGGAACCCTCCCGGGCCGGCGACGATGGCCGTGTTGATGCCGATGACTTCGCCCCGGAGGTTGAGGAGCGGGCCGCCGCTGTTGCCCGGGTTGATGGCCGCGTCGGTCTGGATGAAGTCCTCGTATTCGGCGATGCCGACATCGGCCCGGCCGACGGCCGAGATGATGCCCGCGGTCACCGTTTGCTCCAGCCCGAACGGATTGCCGACGGCCAGCACCCATTCGCCCGGCTCGAGATCGCCCGAGTCGCCCAAGACGGCGGCCGTCAGGTCGTTGACGTCAATCTTGAGCACGGCCAGGTCGGTCTTCGGGTCGGTCCCCACGACTTCCGCGGTGTGGGTCGCCCCCGTGCTCAGTTTGACCTCGACTTCCTCCGCCTGGGCGATGACGTGGTTGTTGGTGAGGATGTAGCCGTCCTCGCGGACGATCACCCCGGTCCCCACGCCGCGCTGCTCGAACTCCCGCTGGGGCCCTGGCGCTCTCCGATCGAAGAAGCGATCGAAGAAATCGTCGCCGAAGAAATCGCGGAACGGGTCCCGGTCGAAGCCGGGGGGCAAAGGAGCTCTGGGCCGTTCGGCGCCGCGGACTCGCCGGACCGACGTGATGTGGACGACCGAGGGCCGGACGGACCGGGCGACTTGCTTGAACGCTTCCGACAGGTCCGCCGCCTCACCGATTTTCTCGCGGGCAGCCCGGGCCTGACCGGCGTGGGCGGCGTAGTGCATCCGCTCGACCAGCCGAGGGGCGTGGATGACCGCACCGCCCAATACAACAAGCGCGACCACAATTGCCGACAGGATGGCGTACTTCTTACCAGGTCTCATTTCAATGACTCCTTCTTCGACGGGCGCCGGCCGGTCACGGGAAT
>PUPC01000023.1 GCA_003553185.1 Planctomycetota bacterium
CAATTTCCGCAGGTTCGTCAGCCCCTTGATATGGACGAGCCCTGCGTCCGTGAAGCTGTCCCCTCCGAGCACCAATTCCCGCAGGTCTGTCAGTTCCTTGATGTGGATCAGACCCGCGTCCGTGATATTATCGCCCAGGAGGCCCAATTCCCGCAGGTTCGTCAGGCCCTTGAGGTGACCCAACCCTTCGCCCGTGAGGTTGTCACTCGCCAGACTCAATTTCCGCAGGTTCGTCAGCCCCTTGATATGGACGAGTCCCGCGTCCGTAAAGTTGTCGCTTACGAGGTCCATCTGCCGCAGTTCTTTTAGGCCCTTGATGTGGGCCAAGCCCGCGTCCGTAAAGTTGTCACCACCCATGAGGCCCAATATCCGCAGGTTCTCAAGCCCTCTCAGGTGGAGCAGCCCCTCGTTTGTGACACTAGTGTTGTCAAGCGACAATACGCGCAGGTTCGTCAGCCCCTCAAGGTGGACCATCGTTTCGTCGGTCATGTCCTTGCCCCCCAGCACAAGAACCTGCAGCCCGCTCAGGAGTTCCGGCTCGGCCAGAAACCTGCTGGCGTTACTTTCCAGAAAAAGGCCGGGAATGCGTTTTACGGCCACTTCGCGGGCAAGGTCCGCCGGGGTCGTCCCGGCCAACGGCTCGACTGACCACCAGCGGCACTCGGGGATCTTCAACGGCCGGTCGGCGGGCGTCCTGCCGATTCGTTCGGTTGCGCCGTCGGAGAGGCGAGCCCACACCTCGAGCGCCAGCTCCGAGTTGAACTCACGGGGCGGCTGTAACCGTGCTTCGGCCTCTGGCTCCGGCTTGGGTTCGGGGTCCGACTCTCGTTCGAGTTCGGGGCTGCAGCCCGCATTTAGGACGATGGCGAACACCGCCAAGCCAACAAACCACACGAGTCCGACCGCTCCATTCCTTCTCATCACCAATCATCCTCCCGGTAGTCGGCTGGAGTCGGGGCGGCCCGTCTTCAGGCGTTTCATCGTACCTTCGTTCCTGCCCCACCGCAAGTCGTTTTTTCTTATGCTGTTCTTTCGTCGCTCTTTTCTTCGCCACCGTTCAAGACGACAATGTTCCGGTAGCCGTCTGACCTGGCGGGCCGGATGTCGCCTGAGCGATCGGCGGGGTCGTCTCGGCTCAGCCCAAGAGCCGGGCGATGAATAGGGTGCTCAGGCCGAGGTAGATGGTCACCCCGGTGATGTCGGTGATGGTGGTGAGGAACGGGCCGGTCATCATCGCGGGGTCCTTGCCGAGTTTTTTGATGACGAACGGGAGGCAGCCGCCGACGACGCCTGCGACGAGGACGTTGGAGCCGAGGGCCAGTCCGGCCAGCCCGGCCAGCCACAGGTTGCCCCGCCAGAAGAAGGCGATCGCGGCGAACAGGCCGCCCAGGGCCAGGCCGTTACACAGGCCGATGAGGAGTTCCTTGCGAGCGGCCCGGAACAGGTCGCGGGGGCGGGCCTCGCCGAGTGCGATGCTGCGGATGGCGACCGAGAGGGCCTGTATGCCCACGTTCCCGCCCATGTCGGTGATCATCGGGAGGAACGCGGCGAGGATGGCGACTTGGGCGATGGTGGCCTCGAACCCGGTGATGACGGTCACCGCGCCGAGGTTGAGGAAGACGTTGATGGCCATCCAGGGGAGCCGGTGGCGCACGGCCGCCTTGGGCCGGGTGAGGAACGATTCTTCGCGGGTGCCGCCGACTGCGGCGAACTGTTCGGCGACGTTTTCGCTGAGGATGTCGATCGCGTCGTCGAAGGTGATGACGCCGGCGACCCGTCGGTCGCGAGTGAGCACGGGGATCATCATCAACCGCCGGTCCTGGAGCAGTTGGGCGGCATCCACGGCGGGGTCGTCCACCTCGACGGCGACGACGTTCCGGTTCATCACGTCTGCCACGGCGGTCGCCCGCGGATAGTTCAGGAGGTCCCGCAAGCTGATGATGCCCGACAGGACGCCGGACCGATCGACCACATACACATAGACGGGCCGTTCTGTCCGTTCCGAGGCCGCCATCAGGGCGTCGAGTGCCTCGCCCACGGTCCGGTGTTCCTCGATGGTGACGAAGCGTGGGGTCATCGCACTGCCTGCACTGTCCGCCGGATAGGCGGTCAGGTTCCGTATCTCCTCGAGCCAACGCGCGTCGAGGTGCTTTCCCAGAGCTTCGCGGGCGGGTTCGGGCAGTACGCCGTAGATGTCGGCGGCGTTATCGGCCGGGACATTCTTGAATAGCCGTGCGGCCAGGGCGGGGTCGAGTTCGCCGATCATCTCGGCGGAGAGGATGAGCGGCAGGTGCCCGATGACGCGCCCCGCCTTCGTCGGTTCGAGGGCCTGCACGATGCGGGCGGCACGGGCGGACGGGAATTCGGCGAGGATACGGGCGACGCGGGCGGAGGAGAGCTGTTCGGCGGCCTTGGCGGCTCCGCTCGGGTCGTCGTTGTCCAGGGCTGCCCGCAGGTCGCCGGTCAGCGCCGCGATAGCGTCCGGGTTCAGAAACATAGGCGGTCTCCTGTCTTGATGGTACGGACGGATATTATGGGCTCATCCGGCACAGTCCGACCCCGGCCATTGGCAGGGTGCAGAATGTGCCAGGCAATGTGCTCGGTTGAGTTGGACCGCCGTCGTCGCTAGCCCGCGACCTCGGTGAGCACGTCCTCGAGTGTGTCTGCGACCCGGACCGCCTCGTCCTCGCTGAGGGTGAGCGGCGGCTGGAGCCGGACGACGTTGGCGAGCGCCCCGCCGACGCCGACGAGCATGCCCTTTTCAAGGCACCCTGTCCGCACCGCCTTCGCCTCGTCGCTGGCGGGGACCTTATCGGCGTCTTTGACCAGCTCGATCCCGATCATCAGCCCCTTGCCCCGGACGTCGCCGACCAGCGAGCAGTCCTCGGCGAACGTGCCCAGCCGGTCCATCAGGTACTGGCCGCGCTCGTGCGATTTGTCCGGCAGGTCCTCGTCGAGCATCACGTCGATGTTCGCCATCGCCGCGGCGCAGCTTATCGGGCTGCCGCCGAAGGTCGAGAGGTGGTCGCCGGGGGTGAACGCATCGGCGATCTCGGGGGTGACGGTGAACGCGCTCACGGGGAACCCGTCGGCGATGCCTTTGGCCATGCACATGATGTCGGGGTCGATGCCGTAGTGTTCGATGGCGAACATCTTGCCGGTCCGGCCGAACCCGCTCTGGACCTCGTCGCAGATGAACAGCCCGCCGTCGTTGCGGATGATCTCGCAGGTGGCCTTCAAGTATTCGGGCGGCGGCACGATGATCCCGCCTTCGCCCAGGACCGGCTCGGCGATGAACGCGGCGACCGGGTCGCCCGTCTGGTACTTGAGGACGTGGTCGAGGAACTCGGCGCAGGCGACGCTGCACTCGGGGTACTCCAGCCCGAACGGGCAGCGATAGCAGTAGGGGGCGGGGGTGAAGGTGACGCCGGGCATGTAGGGGCTGGCCCCCTTCTTGCGGCCGCGGTTGCCGGTGATCGAGAGGGTGGCGTAGGTGCGGCCGTGGAAGCTCATGGTGAGGGCGACGACCTCGCGGCGGTTCGTGTGCTGCTTGGCGAGCCGCATCGCCCCCTCGAGCGCCTCGGCCCCGCTGTTGCCGAAGAACGTCTTCTGGAGCCGGCCGGGGGTGACCTCGGCCAGCTTGGCGGCGAGTTCGGCGGCACGCGGGTTGTAGTACACGTAGGTGCAGCAGTGGACCAGCTTCTCCATCTGCTCCTTCGCTGCGGCGAGCACCTTCGGGTGCCCGTGCCCGGCGTTGCACACGGCGATGCCGCTGAAGCAGTCGAGGTAGTCCTTCCCGTCGGCCCCGGTCATCGTGCAGCCGTGTGCTTCATCGACCACGACCGGCTGGAACCCGGCGACCATCGAGGTGATCATGTACTTGTCATAAAGCTCCATCGCGTCCATCGTCCGCCCTCCTTTTCTGTGGGATGGGGCAGGGCCCGGCGGCCTATCCGGCCGCAAGGCCCCGCTCCTCGGTTTTCGTCAAAAAGGGGTTCAGCCCTCTTCTTCCCAGTAGCGCTCGGTGATGATCTTGTCTTCGGTGAAGAAGTTGATCACGGTCTTGCCCTGGGCCTTGATATCGGCCATCTGGGACATTTTCATCCCGCCGAACG
>PUPC01000081.1 GCA_003553185.1 Planctomycetota bacterium
CGACCCCACATGTGCCCTGCCGAATAGGTCACCGAGCAACGGAGCGTAGAGCGAAACCTGGAGACCGGTGCCGAGCCCCACAGCGATGGCCAGTGCCATAAGGCCCTGCTGGGTGTGCACTCCCAGCCATCCGTACAGCATGGCCGCAACGCAGAGCATTAGACCCAGTGGCATGATCCGGCCCTTGCCATATTTGTCCCCCAGCCACCCACCTGCTATGGAGCCAAGTCCAAACGGCGCAGCAAAGGCGGTGGAAAAAATCCCGGCGGTGGCCTCCGGACTGCCCAGGTCGGTGCCCCAGGCTACCACATGAAGGGCCAGTCCGTTGAGACCGATGTTATACACGGAGTATGCGACGAACAGCAATAGGAATTGCGGCGTTCTTATGGCGCCCTTGACCGCCCAGGACACCTCAACTGAAGCTTCGCATTCCGCAGGGGATTCGGCGGAGGCAGACCGGTCACCGTCAGGGCACAGTTCCATAGACTCCGGAGTGTCGCGGATGATGAGGAGGGCGAAGAGGATGATGACCAGACCAAAACCTATGCCTAGGACGAGTGAGGTGTAACGCCACCCTTGTGAGGCTGCCAGTGCGGTCATCACCGGCACGAATATGGCATTGCCGACGGCCCAGGCGCTGGCGGTGATCCCGGTTACCAGTCCCGCCCGTCTCCTGAACCACTTGCGGGTTGTGGCCATGACGGGCACGTAGTGGGTCATGCTGACCGCCAGTGCCAGCAGCACCCCGTAGTACAGGTAAAGCTGCCAGGGCGACTCGGCAGTGGAGAATAGGCCCCAACCTGAGACGGTAACCGCCCCGCCGATCAGGAAAGTCTTCCGGCTCCCGATCCGGTCGACCAGAAAGCCCGAGAGCAGGACGAAAGCGGCGTATAGCCATATGCCGAGGCTCTGCGCAAAACCTATCTGTGCGCGCGACCAGCCCGGGTCCTCTATCACGAACGGTAGAAAGGCAGCCATGCTATACCTTCCCAGCGACGCCAGTATGCCTATAATGAACAGTCCCAGGACTATCCACCATCCATAGAACACGGGCTGTCTTCTGCTCAAGGGGTCGGAATCTCCTTTGCCTCAGCATATCTGCGGCAGAGGCATTGGCCAAAGCCGGTGGCGGTCCAATAGGCCGGGCCGTCTTCCCGGCATCCGGGTGTTAGAACCGGGCTCTCCGCATTGCGGGCTATTATACCGTGTTCTTGACGTGTTTTTAACGGGGGGGGTAGGGTTGCTGTGCTGCGCTAGGTCAACCGGCCCCGAAGCCGGAAATGCGGGTTGAACGACAACCGGTGTAGAGGCCGGGAGTCCAGCATTACTTGTTATATTTTTGTAATCTTTTTCTATCCCCTGTTATGACGCTGCAATCATCCGTCTGGTAGACTGCTACTCTAGTTGCAGACCGGACAGAGGAGGCGGGTCGCCGGTCCATTGAATAGCCGGGTGACCGTCTTTTCAAGCCCCGCGCCGGACCTGCAACTGGACGAGCAGCAAGACTGGAGAAGGAGGTAAATAGTATGGAAGTCGAGAGCCTGGTCAAGATGACGGTGGACGAGATACAGAAGGTGCTCACCGGCACGACGGTGATCGCCGAACCCAGGACACATGAAGGGGTAACCCTGATTCCGCTTCAGAGCACGGGGTTCCTCTTCGCCGCCGGCGGTGGCGGTGCGGGTAAGGGTGAGAGTTCGAGCAAAGCCGAAGGTCAGGGAGGCGGCTCCATTGGTGGCGGGGGCGTTAAGCCGGTCTCGGTGGTCATCATCGACAAGACGGGTGTACGGGTGGAAGGAATGAAGGGAGGGCTGGCTACCGTGGCGGAGAAGCTTGTCGAGAAGGGACCCGAGTTCATGGGACAGGTGATGGCCGCGAAATCGAAGGGACAGGAGAAACAAGGATAGCGTTAGTTGACCGCCGGCATCATCGCAGCGATTGTAATCGGGGCGGTCGTCGGGGTCACAGTCCTCTTGTTGAGTGTCCCGCTGGATCTGAGTTTCCGCTTCCGGACTGGCGAGAGACCCGCTGTGCGGTTTGGGTTGCGGTGGTTCTTCGGCCTGGTGAAGAAGGACTTCGCCAGGCCGGAGAAGGACGCTCGCCGGCCCCGGAAACGGGCCGCCAGAGCGCAAGGTAGGAAGTGGGGCCTGCGTGACCTGCAGGGACTGGCGGGATTGGCGCCCGATGTCTGGCCGCTCGTGCGCGGTGTTCTCAGGCGGGTCAGGATCGCGGAGTTTGAAGTCGACCTGGTGATCGGCCTGGATGACCCCGCTGACACCGCTCTGTTCGTGGGCGCACTGCGTGCGCCTGCGTTGTTCCTTCCTTCGGCCTCCTCGTATGCAATCAGCATCCAGCCCTGCTTTGATGATGGCCTGGTTTTTCAAGGGCATGCCCGTCTCGCATTGAGATTGCGGCCCATCATGATTGTGCCTTCTGTTGTCCGCTTCGGCTGCTCTCGGTCCGGAAGAAGGCTCCTTGGAGACCTGTTTTTGCGG
This sequence comes from Planctomycetota bacterium, assembly GCA_003553185.1. GTDB lineage: Bacteria > Planctomycetota > PUPC01 > PUPC01 > PUPC01 > PUPC01. The sequence continues at coordinate 2,496 of PUPC01000081.1, forward strand.
AGATGGAGAAGAAAGAGATAGCACTCGAAGGCCCCCGCACGGTCGGGGAGACCAGGGTATATGTCACCACGGAGACGTGGATTAGCTGCATAGACAACCATGGGCGGCTGGTGTGCTCGGCTGTCAGACGGCCTACCTACGTCGTGATAGTCTCTAATACCGAAGAAAGGGCCTTCACAGCCGACGGCGAGGAGATCGCTATCGAACGCGTGGCAGAACAGCTTCGAGGAGCTGGGCTGGAGTTACCCTTTTTCAGTCCAGGGTAGGCTGTGTCTGTAGCACGGGGTCCAGAGCCGCGTCGGGTGTCGGAGGCGCGTCCCAGATGCCGCTGCGCTTCTGTCTCTGGTACTCCCGGTAGAGCCAGAACCCGGCGATAATGGCGCCCCCCACGTCCGAGACAGGTAGAGACACCCAGACGCCGGTCAGCCCCATGTAGCGGGGCAGTAGGATCAGGGCCGGCAGCAAGAACAGCAACTGGCGCACCAGTGAGAGCGAGATCGCCGTCCATCCTCTCGATAGTCCCTGGAAGGTGATGATGAACATGATGGCGGGACCCACCAGAACGAGGGCTGAGATGAAGATGCGCAGCCCCGGGACGGCGATAGCCAGCAGGTCGGGATCGTCGTTGAAGACCGCGATCACGTGCGGCGCAAAGATCGCCAGCAGTATGCTGACCGCGCCCAGCATCACGGCCACGATCACCGAGCCCTGCTTCACGGCGGCCCACAACCGCTCCCAGAGACGGGCTCCGAAGCAGAAGCCGACGATTGGCAGCAGGGCATGCGCGATGCCGACAACGGGGATAAACGCGAGATCGGCAATCCGGATCGCGATCCCCAGCGCAGCCAGCGCCAGCGGGCCGAAACCGGCTACGATGCGGTTGAAGATGACGAAGATCACGGCTTCCGTCAGGTCCATGAGCATCGTGGGCAGACCGACACGGTAGATCTGGGCTATGATCTGCAGGTTGGGCTTCAGGTGATGGAGCTTCAGGGTGTATACCGACTTGGGCCGGAACAGGTAGTAGCAGCTGAGAGCAGTGGAAAGCGCTCCCGATATCGTGGTCGCCAGCCCTGCCCCACCGACACCCATCGCCGGGAAAGGCCCCCAGCCGAAGATCAGGAACGGGTCCAGGACAATGTTGAGTACAGCGCCTGCAATGGTGAAGATCATCGGCTTGGTCACGTCGCCGGCGGCCTGGAAGACGTTGCGGGTTATAAGCCGGAACAGGATAAATGGTATCCCCCAGCCGAAGTACACCAGATAATCGGCAGCGAGATCGACGATGCCGGGCGTGGCGCCCAGCACACCGGCTAACTGCCGGGCGAAGACGACGCTGGGTACCGCGAAGGCGAGACCGAAGATGATGGTCAGAGGGAAGGCCTGGCCGGCCACCTGGTTCGTTGCCTCGATGTTCCTCTCACCGAACCGCCTTGACGCCAGTGCATTGGCGCCCACGCCGGAGCCATAGCCTATCGCGAACACCACTATGAAGAATGGGAACGTAATGGTGACCGCGGCGATCGCTTCGTAGCTGAGCCGCCCCAGCCAGAAGGTATCGGCCAGCATGTAGAGGGACATCGCCACCATTGAGGCTGTGCTCGGCGCCCCCAG
>PUPC01000319.1 GCA_003553185.1 Planctomycetota bacterium
CTCGCACACCGGCTGACCGAGCGGTTTGCAGAGGACCTGTCCAGCGAGGTGCGAGGGATCAGCCCGGAAGCGGAACGCCTGCTGGAGGGCTACGACTGGCCGGGCAACCTGGCTGAACTGAAGGACACCATCCGGACCGCGGTACTCGGGGCAAGGCACGCCGTCCTCCTCCCGGAAGACTTCCTTCGCGGGCCCAGCCGGGTCGTTCACGCGGGGGTCATCGGAGGGGTCACCGGCCCGACTTTGGAGGACGCCGAGCGGCAGCTCATCCTCAAGACCCTCGATCAGACTCGCGGGAACAAGGCCGAGGCCGCACGCCGGCTCCGGATCACTCCCGGAACGCTGAACAACAAGTTGAACCAGTACCGGTCGCTCGGGCTGTTCGAAGCGCAATCCCACCTGGCGAAGGAGAGGAAATAGGCCATGTTAGAACTCAAGGAGGTCTGGACCCAGTTCCAGGAGACGGGCGATCCGGAAGACCGCGATCGCCTGATCATCGAGGGCATCCCGCTGGTCAAATATGTGGTCGGCAGAGTCGCGGCCACCGGCCCCACCGGCTGTGACCGCGAGGAGCTGATCCAGTGCGGGATATTCGGCCTCATCGACGCCGTCGAAAAGTTCGACCCGGACAAGGGCGTCAAATTCGAGACATACGCCATACTTCGCATACGCGGGGCGATACTCGACGAACTCCGGTCCCGCGACTGGGTTCCCCGGTCGAAGCGGAAGCTGGCCAGGAAAGTCCGGGCCGCCACCAGTGAACTGCGCGCCCGCAACGGAGCCGCTCCCGCAGTCGACGAACTCGCCGAGGAGATGGAGGTGTCGCCCGAGGAGATGGAAGAGATACTTCAGGAAACCGCCAGGGTCTCATTCGTATCGCTCGACGAGCAGCGAGGGGCCGGCCAGCCCGACGCCGATGCGGCCGGGGCCACGATGGCAGACCTGCTCGCCGACGAAAGCATCGAGGACCCGTTTCACAGAATCGAGCTGGAAGAAAAAACCAAGGCCCTGAGCGCCGCGATCATCGAACTGCCCGAACAGGAACGGATCGTCATCACCCTCTATTACTACGAGGAGTTGCGCCTGCGGGACATCGCACAGCTATACGGCGTGTCCGAATCGCGAATCTCCCAGATACACAGCCGGGCGCTCATCCTGCTCAAGCTCCAGATGGAACAGATACTCGGGGAATAGCCCGCCGACATCCTCACGGGAAACCTGGCAAAACCGCTAAAAAGCCGGGCTTGGCCGCCGATAACCACGGGCAGATGCGAACGATCGAACATGCCCACCTGCCACCGGATGAGCGGTCATGAAAGAAAACAGACGGTCGAACACAGACGACCATCGGGCCTCGTTGCCAGTGCACAACGATAAGAAACCCGAACAGCCCGAGAAGCTGGACCGCATCCGGCGACGCCTGGATGACGGGTACTACCTGTCCGAAAGCGTTGCAAAAGCAACGGCACAGATTATGCTGATGCGGCGCAGACCGTAAGCGATGCTCGATTGAGCGGTCCCCGCCCTCTCAATCCCCGTCCTGCCCATCCTCGATATAGCGCACGGCAAACGGCTCCACCGGCGGTTCCTCCTCCTGCGCCGGGCCGGCGAACCGGAGCACCCGCCCCGGCTCGATCGACACGTCCACTCGCCGCCCGTTCTCGGAAACGGTCACCTCGGGCGGGGTCGGCCGGGCGGGCGGCGGGCCGTCGCCCACTGCCATCACGTGCACCAGCGTCCGCTCGGCCCGGCCCTCCTCGGCGGGATAGACATAGACCGCCCGATACCAGTCATCCAGCACCGGCCCGGCCTCCGGTGCGCTGGGGGCCGGGGCGCTCCAGCAGAGCAGGTGGCTGGGGCCGTTCCCCGCCCGGATCAGGCCGGCCGCCGGATCGAGCTCCGGCTCGCCCGGCAGGATCAACTGCCAGGTGACCTCGCCAAGCTCCTCGCCCTCCGGCGCGGCCAGCCAGTCGATGACGATCACCCGGTCGGGCCGGATGAACGTGACCTGACGGACGCAGCGCCCGATAAGGCCCTCGGGGTAGGCCTGTGCGAATTGGCCGACGGCCGTCGATATCGACGCGGTCGCCTCCGGTCCTTCCTCCCCGTCGGCCGTCTCCAGGGCGATGTCGCCGTCGAAGTGGTGCAGCAGTTCGCCCGTGTCGAGCTTTCGCCCCTCGGTCAGATTTTGTTTGAACTCGGCCAGGGTCCCGAAATGCTGTCCCCGGACGGGCCGCTGCCCCCTTCCGTCGATGAGCAGTGTGTTGTGGCCCTCGGTGGCCTGTTGGGGCCCGCGGGTCCGCCGGTAGAGCGGCGGGTCGGTCGCCAAGTGACCGTTCCGGTAGATGAAGAAGCTGCCCTGGTCCCAGTGGTTGTGGTCGCCATAGTGGTTGGTACATCGGAACGCGACGACGGTGGCGTTGTCGGTCCAGTCCGACCGTGCCACCGTGAATCCGCCGCCGGGGTCGCCCTGCCCGGCGATGCTGCCCGCGAGCAGGCCCAGCGGCGGCTCGGCCGGGTCGACCGTCAGGTTTCGGGTATAGAGGAAGTAGAACGGGAGGTTGAACCCTCGGTGGAACCGGCGCAGCCCCCGCCGCTCCGCCAGCCAGTTGCTCCAGTGGACGGCGGCGGGCGAACCGGTCGCCCAAGCCATTGCGTCGAACATCCAGGCGACCGAGTGGGTCACCCCGCCGTTTGCCCCGCCCTGGATATCGCCCCAGGTGATGTACCGCAGGTTCGGCAGGGTGGTGAAGATAATGCCCTCGAACTGGCGGGACAGCCAGTCGCTCTGCTCGTCTCGGATTTGCGAGATCAGATCCACCTCGAACGCGCTCTGAGCAGCGAGCACCGAGAGGGCGCAGGGGAACACGTTATACAGCGTCCAGTAGCCGGGCGACTCGCCGTACTCGCCGCGGAGATACCGCATGCCCGGATACAGCCCGTCGTTCAACCGGTCACGCATCGTGTCGAACAGTTCGTTGGCGGCCTCGTCTTCGCCCGCGACGGCCATCGCCCACAGGGCGGTCGCCCCGGCCGATTTCCAGATATAGTTGTGGAAAATGTGCCCGTGTGCCCGGTTCGCGCCCCATCGCGCGAGCGGTGCGAGGTTGGCCCGCACCTCTGCCCGCACCTCGGCGGTGAACCCGTCGTACCCGTAGAGCCAGTCGTAGGCCAGTGCCGCCGTTCTCAGCCGGAAATAGACCGCGAACGAATCGGGCTGTTCGGGCGACGACATCGCCCGCAGCCGTTCGATCCCCCGGTCCGCCGCCGCGGGATCGCCGGTCAGCCGCCAGACCATCGCCTGGGCTGCCGCGTCGCCGTCGCCCCGCATCCGCTCGAGTACCCGGTTGAACTCCGCGTCGCGGGGGATCTCGCCAAGCTGGTCCAGGGTGACCGCCAGGTCCGTCTCGGCCGGCCGCAGCAACAGGCGCGGTCGATCCGTCTGCATCTCCGACCGGGGCGGGATCAGTCCTTCCGCCAGGCCAGCGGAAGACGACAGCAACAACAGGACAACGGCGATGACTGACGAATAACGAGGCATGGCTCGTCTCCTGTATTCCGAGTGGCAGGCCTGGGCGTGGCTCGGCCGCCCCATAATTGTACCGCCGGGTGTTCGCCCTGTAAAACGGTTGATTCAACAGGACGCCCCGACTATCATTAGCGCGATGCGGACTTGGCAGGATCGGAATCACGCCCAATGCTTCGAATGACCAATCAGCAGCCGGCTCCGCCGGAGCTCGGCCAGCCGGTGGCGACCGTCGGGATGTTCGACGGCGTCCACGTCGGCCACCGCCGAGTGCTCGCCGATTTGCGAGACTGGGCGGACGAATTGGGCACTACCGCCCTGGTCGTCACCTTCGACCGGCACCCGCGAGAGGTGACCCGGGACGAGGACGTGCCGTTCATCACCTCGCCGGAACACCGGATGATCCTGTTCGAGCGGCTCGGGATCGACGCCTGCGCCATGCTCCGATTCGACGAACCGATGCAGCAGCTGCCCGCCCGCGATTTCGTGATCGACGTGCTCTGCGAACGGTTCCGGGCACAGGGCGTGCTCCTGGGATACAACGCCCGGTTCGGCCGGGGCGCC
>PUPC01000188.1 GCA_003553185.1 Planctomycetota bacterium
CCCGCCCGAGCCGCCGACCGCAAAGCCGGACGAGCCGCCGGACGATGTCTCCGACGTGCCGTTCTCGAAGTGCGTCCAGCGGGGCGAGCACCTCCTTGAGACCGGCCGGCCGAAGAGTGCCACCGCCTATCTGCTCCGGGCGGTCGAGGAGAAGCCGGACGACCCGACGGTCCGCGGCCTGTGTGGTGCGGCCCTGGCCGAGTCCGGCCGCTTTCGCGAGGCCCAAGTCCGGCTCGAGAGTGTGCCGCAGGATTCGCCCCTGGGCGATGTCGCCCAACTCTACCGGGCGGCTGTCGCCTACCGTCTGGGCGACTACGAGCGGGCGCTCACACTCGTGGACACGCTGCCGATGGAGGGCGACATCTTTCTCTACCAGGAATGGTGCGACTACATTCGGGGGATGATCCTGGTGGCGCTGGGCCGGATCGACGAGGCGGCTCTCCATCTGGCCGTTTTTCTCGATGCCGAGCCCGACCTGCTGAAGAAGCGGCTCACCACCGCGATCAAGCTACTCGGCGAACGAAAGGAAGACCCATGATACACGCTGTCCTGATGGTCGGCGGGGCGGGCACCCGGTTCTGGCCGCGCAGCCGCCGCCGCTCACCGAAATACCTGCTGCCGATTGTCGGCGACAAGAACATGCTGGAGCAGACGGTCGAGCGGATCGAGCCGCTGATCCCGCCCGAACGCATCCGGTGCATCACCTCCGCCAGCCAGGCGCCGGGCATCCGGGCCGCACTCCCCCGGCTGCCCGCCGAGAACGTGGTCGGCGAGCCGATGCCGCGCGACTCGGCCGCCTGTGTCGGGCTCGGGGCGGTCATCGTGCACCACGCCGACCCCGACGCGGTCATCCTGTGCATGCCCGGCGACAACCTGATCGCCCAGGCCGAGGAGTTCCGGGCGACCGTCGAGGCGGCCGCCGAGATCGCCGAGTCGGGCAAGATCGTCACGTTCGGCATCAAGCCGCCCGCGCCCGAGACCCGGTTCGGATACATCCACCGGGGCGACCCGATCCCCGCCCGGGCGGACGCGGCCGCGTTCGAGGTCAAACGGTTCACCGAGAAGCCCGACCGCGAGACGGCCGAGAAGATGCTCGAATCGGGCGACTATTACTGGAACAGCGGGAACTTCGTCTGGCGGGCCGACACCATCCTCGAGGCCATGGCAAAATACGCGCCGGACCTCTACGCCGCGATGGAGCGGATTCGACCGGCTCTCGGTACCGACCGGGCGGCCGAGGTGATCGAGCGGGAGTACGAGGGACTCCGCAAGATATCCATCGACTACGCGGTGATGGAGAAGGCCGACGACGTGGCGGTCATCGAGGCGAAGTTCGACTGGGACGACGTCGGCTCCTGGACCGCGCTCGAGCGGCACGTCAGACAGGACGACGCGGGCAACACCGTGATCGGCAAGGGCCTGCTCCGCGACAGCGCCGGAAACATCGTGTCCACCACCGACGACCACCTCGTCGCCACCGTCGGGCTGGACGACTGCATCATCGTCCACACCCCCGACGCGACACTGGTATGCCCCAAGGACCGGGCGAACGACGTCAAGGAACTGGTTCAGCAGTTGAAGGACAAAGGGCTGGACGAATACCTGTGAATCGGCCCGCTGCCGGGCCACTCGGAAGGGAGAGCTATGACCGTCCTCGGCGTTGACTTCGGGACCAGGCGGATCGGCCTGGCGTTCTCGGACCCCGACGAACGGATCGCGTTCCCCGACCGCATCCTCACCGGCACGCCCGAGTCGGCCATCGCCGAGATCACAAACGCCGCCGACGAGCGGACAGCCGACACCATCGTCGTCGGACTGCCCCGGAATATGGACGGCACGCACGGCGAGATGGCGGAGCGGGCGACGGCGTTCGCCGACGAACTCAGCGATGCAACGCCGGCCGAGGTCGTCACCTGGGACGAACGGCTCACCACCGCACAGGCCGAGCGAGCGATGCTCGGCGGCGACCTCTCCCGCAAGAAGCGAAAGAAACGGAGAGACGCGCTCGCCGCACAACTCCTGCTCCAGAGCTACCTGGACAGCCGAAACCAACCCCCATAACACCCCGACAGGAGAGATTGATGAAGCTGAGCATCACAACGTACCATATTTTCCACGACTGGGACCTCGACCGGCTTTGCGCCGAGCTGCCCGAGGCGGGCGTACAGGGGATCGAGTTCCGTATCGGCTCCGGCCACAAGCACGGCGTCGAGCTCGACACCCCGGCCGAGGCCCGCCGGGCCGCCAGAGAGCAGCTGGAGGCGGCCGGCCTGCGCACGTGTTCGATTGCAACCGGCTGCCGGTTCCACAGCACCGACCCGGACGAAGTTGAGCAGAACGTGGCCGAGGCGGAGCAGGCGATTCAACTCGCCGCCGACCTGGGCGCACCCCGCATCCGCGTGTTCGGGAACAACATCGTCGAGGGGGTCCATCCCGACGACACGGCGGCCCAGGTCGGCCGGGCGCTCCGCCGGCTCGGCCCGGTCGGCGAGAGGGCGGGGGTGGACATCCTGCTCGAGATGCACGGCGATTTCAACGACTTCCGGCTCAACAAGATGGCGGTCGCGCTGGCCAATCACCGGGCGGTGGCCACCCTCTACAACTGCGACCCGCGGGATGTCGTCAACGGCTCGCTCGCCACGATGTGGGGCGAGATGAAGGGGCTGATCCGCCACATCCACTGCCACGACCTGCTGACCGACCGGTACCCGTATGAGGAGCTGTTCGGCCTGATCGAGTCCGACGGCTACAGCGGCTGGATGTCGCTCGAGCTCGAGATGTCCGGGGATGCGAGCGAGCTGCTGACGGCCCAGGCCGAGCGTTTCTTCGAGTTTCACGACGCCGCGTGCTGAACGACGACTCGGAGAACGGTCAGGCCCCCGCGCCGAGCGCACCGAGCGTCCACTCGATGACCGGCGAGGTGTCGGCGAAATCGATGCGGCTCCAGAACGGCTGACAGACGACGGCGTGGAAGGCCAGACGGTCGCCGCCCGCGTCGATCAACTGCTTCGAATCGCGGGAGGTGGACTCCGTGTGGCTGATCTGGAGCAGGCCCACCGGCCCGTCGAAGCCGGCCATCGCCTCGACGGCATCGAGCCGCCCGACCTCGTCGGCCGCCTCTCGGCTCAGCGGATAGCCGTCGAGGTCAACGATCCCCTCCTCCGACTCGCCGCCGCCCCCGCCGATGAGTTGCCGGCGCATCATCTGCCGCTTGATGGTCAGGTCGAAGAACCGCTTCCCGCTGACGATCGGCTCCCACAGCAGCACCCGCCCGGCTTCGGCCCGCCCCGCCGCCGACAGGGCGATGGTGCCCCCCAGCCGCAGGCCGAGCAGGATCACCGACTCGACGGCGGCCCGTTCTCGCAGCGTCCGGGCTGCGGCGGCGATGTCCTCGACCGCCCGGCCGGGCGCGAACCGGGTGAAGTGTCCGTCGCTGTCGCCCGTGCCGAAGTAATCGAACCGGAGCGACGAAACCCCCGCGTCCGCCAGTGCCCGGGCGGTCTCGACGAACGTGCGGTACGACGACTTCTTCTCCTCGGCCATCGGCGGGCAGAAGACCACGGCACAGTCCGACCGCTCGGCTTCCACCGCGTGGAAGACGCCGAACAGCGAGTCGTCTTCGCCGAACCGGAATGCGTTCTCTGTAGGCACGCTGTCCCCTTGTCAGAGTGGGTGGGCCGTGCGGCCCGAGTTCAGAGCTTGGCCTCGTTCGCGAGGTTCGGGACTATTCCGACAGGTGTCGCCGGACACACTCGGCGATCTCTTTCACCGTCCGGAAGCTGTCCACTGAGAAGTTCTCCTCCATGACCGAGATGCCGAACTCCTCCTCGGTGCCGACAACGATTTCGAACAGCTTGAGCGAGTCGATATCCCGCCGCTTGATCAGCGGTTCGTTCTCCTCGATGCTCGCCGGGTCGATGTCGAGGAAACAGCGCTCGACGATCATCTGCTTGAGTCGGTCTTCGATGCGTCCGTCGGATGCGTCAGCCATTTGATTCCGTCCTTGCTGGTTTGTGGCCGGGCGAAAAAACTGGGTCTTGTCGGGACCGCCATCGGCGGTAGACCGCGATTATAGCAGAAAGCTCGCCGCCGCGCTTTCAATCGGAGCGACTCGCGATGGAAACCCGCGGGCCCGGAGTGCCTGGAACGTCGGCGCCCGGCCCGGTGGCAGACGAGATCGATGGGATATTTCCGCACTGTCATAAACGCTTGGCGGCTCCTTGACGGCGCCCGCCCCCCCGATTATCATTCTGGTGGCCGTGTAGAAGGGGGAGGAGAGGAGTCGAATTTATGAACGAAGCAGAATGGCGCAAGGCCGCGCCGCAATCCGATGTCAAAGATGGAGAGCCGACCGCTGTCGAGGTCGGCGACGATACGGTGCTGCTGGCCCGTGTCGATGGAGAAATCCGCGCTTGTGCGGGGAAATGCACGCACTACGGCGGCCCGCTCGCCGACGGCCTCTTGCGCGGGGCGGTCATCACGTGCCCATGGCACAACGCTCGGTTCGACGTGACCAGCGGGCGGATGGTCGCCCCGCCGGCGCTCGATCATCTCACCTGCTACGAGGCAAAGGTCGAGGAGGGCGACGTCTATGTCCGGCCGCGCGCCAAGCCCACCGAGGCGGCGGAACCGGTCGCCGGGACCGAGGGCCTGCAGGCGGTGATCGTCGGGGCCGGGGCCGCCGGGAACGCGGCCGCCGAAACGCTCCGGCGGGAGGGGTTCGCCGGAAAGATCGCCCTGATCACCGCCGAGCCGGACGGACCATACGACCGCCCGAACCTGTCGAAAGAATTCCTCGCCGGAGCCGCTGAGCCCGACTGGATCCCGCTCCGCGACGACAGCTACTACGCCGAACGCGACATTGATCTCCTGACCCACCACACCGTGACCGCCGTCGATCCCGATGGGCGTCTGGTGACGTTCGAAGACGGGAGCCAACTGGGATACGACCGGCTGCTCCTGGCCACCGGGGGGACTCCCCGGCCGCTGCCGGTCGAGGGCGGCAACCTGGAGAATGTGTTCCTGCTCCGAACCCTCGCCGACGCGGAATCGATCATCGCGGCGCTGGACGGGGCGGAGAACGTCGTGGTGATCGGCGCCGGGTTCATCGGGATGGAGGCCGCAGGGTCGCTCACCGAACGCGGGCTCCACGTCGACGTGGTCGCCCTCGAGGCGGTCCCGATGGGCCACCTCTTCGGCGAGCAGGTCGGCCAGTGGCTCCGCGGGCTGCACGAAGAGGCGGGCACTACCTTTCACATGAACTCGCGAGTCGCCAGAATCACGGGCGGCGAGGCGGTCGAAGCGGTCGAGCTGGCCGACGGGACCGCCCTGCCGGCAGACGTGGTCGTAGCCGGCTTGGGCATCCGCCCGGCGGTTGATTTCCTCGACGGGACCGGCCTGGTCGAGGACGGCGCGGTGCCCGTGGACGAGCGCCTGCAGACCGCTGCCCCGGACGTGTATGCGGCCGGCGACATCGCGGCGGTGCCGGACCCCCGGCTCGGCCGGCGGGCTCGGGTCGAGCACTGGGCGGTCGCCGAGCGCCAAGGCCAGCACGCGGCCCGAATGATGCTGGGGCGTGACGAGCCGTATGCGGAAGTCCCGTTCTTCTGGACGCAGCAGCACGGGAAATCGATCAACTACGCCGGCATTGCAAACAACGCGGACCGGATCGTCGTGCGCGGCGAGATCGGCGGCGAGTTCCTCGCCGGATACTACGAACAGGGCGAGCTGCGGGCCGTCGCATCGCTCTGGCGCGACATCGATTTCATCGCCGCGATGCAGGCGCTGGCGACCGGCAAGAACATCGATCCGAAGCAACTGGAAGACGAGAACGTGGACCTGCGCGAATTGGCCGGCTGAACCGAACGGCCCATACTGTGGAGCAAGAGAATGAATAACCAAAGCCCCTCGAGCTGCCCGCTCGGGGATAGAGAATGCGTACCGTGCCGGGGCGGCGTCCCGCCGCTCCAGGGCGACGAACTGAAAAAGTATCAGGAGGAACTGGACGCCGGCTGGGACGTGGTCGATGGACACCACCTCGAGAAGGCGTTCGAGTTCCCCGACTTCAAGAGCGCGCTCGCATGGACCAACAAGGTCGGCGCGCTGGCCGAGGATGTCGGCCATCACCCCGACATCTATCTCACGTGGGGCGAGGTGCGCGTGACGGTCTGGACGCATAAGATCGACGGCCTGGCGGAGGCCGACTTCGTATTCGCCGCCAAGATCGACCGGCTGTACGACACGCTCCAGACCTCCACCGGCAAGGGACCGGCGTGAACCGTATGCTCGCTTTCTCTGAGAAAACGGCGCTGGTCACCGGCGGGGCGAAGCGTATCGGCCGGGCCATCGCCGTCGCCTTGGCCGCGGAAGGGGCGAACGCCGTGATTCATTATCGCAGTTCCGCCGACGATGCGGAGGCCACCGCCGAACACGTCCGCGAGCTCGGGGCCGAGGCGTGGACGGTCCCGGCGGACCTGGCCGATCCGGCCGAGACGGCCGGCCTGTTTGACCGGGCCGCCAATGCGGCCGGGCCGATCGACCTGCTGGTCAACAATGCCGCTATATTCGAGCCGAGCTCGCTGACCGACTTCAAGCCAGCCGACCTGTGGCGGACTATGCAGGTCAATGCTCTCGCCCCCCTCGAGCTGGCGCGGGCGTTCGCAGCCCGGCGCCGCGGGGGGGCGATCGTCAACGTCCTCGACACCAAAGTGGTCGATTATGACCGGCGGCACGTGGCGTACCACCTGAGCAAGCGGGCGCTGTTGTCGCTGACCCGGATGATGGCGCTCGAATTCGCGCCGACCGTGCGGGTAAACGCGGTCGCCCCCGGCTTGATCCTTCCGCCGCCGGGCAAGGACCGCTCGTACCTGGAGCGGCTCGCCTCGTCGAACCCGCTGAACAAAGTGGGCTCGCTGAGCCAGGTGACCGACGCCGTGCTCTTCCTCCTGGGGAACGAGTTCGTGACCGGGCAGGTGATTTTCATCGACGGCGGCCAACACATGAATGGGCGAACCTATGAATGAACCGGGGCTGGACCGCATCCACATCGACGGCCTCACGGTCCGCTGTATCATCGGGGTGCGCGATTGGGAGCGGCACAAGAAGCAGAGCGTAAACGTGCACATCACGCTGTTCGCCGATCTGCGAACCGCCGGGCGGACGGACCGGATGGAGGACACGATCGACTATGTCGAGGTCAAGAGACAGGTGATGGCGCTGATCGAGGGCTCGTCGTTCCGGCTGATCGAGCGGCTCGCCCAGCGGATCGCCGAGACCTGCCTGGAGACGCCGCGCGTCGAGCGCGTGGCCGTCCGGCTGGAGAAGCCCGGCGCCCTGCGGCACGCACGGACCGTCGGGGTCGAGATCGTCCGCGACCGCAACCAGATGGCACAAGATGGCTGACGTGTACGTGGCCGTCGGGGCAAACATCGAGCCCGAATCCAGCATCCCGGCCGCCTTCGAACGGCTGGCCGGGCGAGTCCGCATCCGAGCGACCTCGACGTTTTACCGGACGGCGCCGGTGGGCCGGACCGACCAGCCGCCGTTCCTCAACGGGGTCTGGCAGCTCGATACCGAGGTCGCCCCGCGGCCGCTCAAGTTCGAGATTCTCCGTGGCATCGAGTCCGAACTCGGCCGCAGGCGGTCGAAAGACCGAAATGCGCCGCGAATAATCGACCTGGATATCGTGCTTTACGATAGAATGGTCATCGACGAGCCGGGGCTGCGCCTCCCGGACCCCGATATCCGCGAACGGGCGTTTGTGGCCGTCCCCCTGCTGGAACTGGCACCGGGGCTGGCCTTGCCGGACACGGGAGAACCGCTGGCTGACCTGCCCGTCGTCCGGAATACGGACCTGGAGACGGCCGTAGAACTGACACGAATCTTGAAGGAGCGATTGAACGGATGAACGAGAAACGAGTGGCCGAGTTGGTGAAGGAACTGCTGGTCGAGATCGGCGAGGACCCGGAACGCGAAGGGCTGCAGAGAACGCCCTCCAGGATGGCGCAATCGCTGGCGTTCCTCACCCAGGGGTACGACCAGTGCCCCGAGCGTACCGTGAACGAGGCGATCTTCGCCGCCGAGGCGAACAACATGATCATCGCCCGCGACATCGAGGTCTACAGCATGTGCGAACACCACATGCTGCCGTTCTACGGGCGATGCCACATCGGCTACATCCCCCGGCACAAGGTGCTGGGGGTGAGCAAGCTGGCCCGGCTCGTGGACATCTACGCCCGCCGGCTGCAAATCCAGGAGCGGCTGACGGCCGAGGTGGCGAGCCAGATCAGCCGGAGCGTGGACGCCCAGGGCGTCGGCGTTGTCATGGAATGCCGCCACCTGTGCATGATGATGCGGGGCGTGGAGAAGCAGAACTCGATTATGACCACCTCGACCGTCCTCGGCAGCTTCCACGACAACCTGGAGACCCGCACCGAGTTTCTCGACCTCATCAGCCGTAAAGAATTATAGAGCCGAAGGCCATCGGCCCGCCCCGTTCTGTGTAAAGACGCCATCCCCACCGGCTCTCGGCCCCCCGTGATTTGCGTTATCGGCGACAAATCATTATGATGGGGCCGCGAACTCGAACAATAACGGAAACCCGGACGACGCGGCCTTCAGGAGGCACAACACATGTCCCGACGCACCATCTCCCTCAACGGCATCTGGAGCTTCTCACTCGACCCATATCATCGTGCTGTCGCACTCGACCGACACGAAAGCCCCACTGCCAGGCGGGGGGCACGGGCCGATCGCTGTTATCCGATGGACTGGCAGCGGATTCGCGTGCCCGGCACGTGGAACATGCAGCGGGAAGAATGGTTCCACTACGAGGGAAACGCGATCTATGAGCTGGAGTTCGACTTCCGAAGCAGCTTAGAGCTGAGAGAGGCGTTCCTCCACTTCGAAGCGGTCAACTACAAGGCCAACGTCTGGCTGAACGGCGAGAAGCTCGGCACCCACCTCGGCGGGTTCACCCCCTTCTCGTTCCAGGTCACCGACCTGCTGAAACGACGGAACCACCTGTTCGTGCAGGTGGACAACAAAGAGCGGAAAGACCGCTGCCCGTCGGTCGGCCCCGACTGGTTCAACTACGGCGGGATCGTCCGGGACGTTTCCCTCGAACTCACCCCCAAAGAACGGATCGTCGATCACTTCATCTACTGGGACGGCCGGCAGGTGTGCGGGCGAATCTCGATGACCGGGCGGAAGCGGCGGATGCAAATCCGCATCGGCGACCTGATCAACGAAGAGCTGCCCGTGGTCGGAGGCAAGACCGAGTTCGCCATCGACGCCGAACCCAGGCCGTGGTCGCCCCAGGACCCACACCTCTACTCCGTCGAGATCCAGTATGGAGACGACGAGGTCCACGACCAGATCGGGCTGCGCACGATTACCACCGACGGCGACCGGCTGCTCCTGAACGGCGAAGACATCCGGCTCAAGGGCATCAGCGTACACGGCGAATGCGCCGACGGCGGGCGAACACTCGGCCAGGCCGACATGCTGCGGATATTCGAACTCGCCCGCGAACTCGGCTGCAATTTCCTCCGACTGGCACACTACCCGCACGACCGGCGTATGGCCCAGATGGCCGACCGGTACGGCATCCTGCTCTGGGAAGAAATCCCGGTGTACTGGAAGATCGACTGGACCAACTCGGACACCCTCGCCGACGCCGAGGGCCAGCTCGCCGAACTCATCGCACGCGACCGGAACCGCGCCTCGGTCGGCATCTGGTCCGTCGCCAACGAGACGCCCGAGGACGCCGACGGCCGCACCGAATTCCTCAACAAGCTGATCGAGCGGGCCCGCGAGGACGACCCGACCCGCCTGGTCTCGCTCGCCCTGTTCATGGCCGGCGAAAACCGCGAGTTCGCGGTCAACGACCCCATCGGCGAAAACGTCGATATCATCGCCATCAACACCTACCCGCTGTGGTACAGCCCCACCCAGGACATCCGATACCTCAAACCGACCAAATACGAGAAGCCGCACATCATCACCGAGTGGGGGGCCGGAGCACAGGCGGGCCTGCGCGGCCGCGAACCGTTCACCGAGGACTACCAGGCCGACGTCTATCGAAAACTCACCGAGATCATCGAGCCGAAGGACTTCATCCGCGGCACCTCGCCCTGGATACTCGCCGACTTCCGGTCCATGCTCCGGACCAACTCCGTCCAGAAGGGCCAGAACCTGAAGGGCCTGGTCGACATCACGAAGGAGAAGAAGAAGCTCGCCTTCGAGGTGTACAAGAACTGGACCTTCGAATAATCGCCCCGGGGAAGGCGACGCGGTCAGCCGATGTCCGGGGCATACTCCCGCGCCCAGAGCTCGAAGCAGAGTAACGACCACAGCGTGTAGGCGTGGTCCGTCTTGCCCGCCGTGTGCTCGTCGAGCAGCCGGCGGATGCGCTCCCGCTGGAACAGGTGTGGCAGGACCGTCTCGCTCCCGAGCAGCGCCTCCTCGACGTATCCCCCCAGGTCCTCGCGCAGCCAACGTGCTATCGGGACGCCGAACCCCATTTTGCTCCGCGAGCGGATCGACTCGGGCAGCAGGTCGCGGAACGCGTGCCTCAGGACACGCTTGCCCCGACCGCCCCGGAGCTTGTGCGCCGACGGGATGCGGAAGGCGAGTTCGACGACCCGGTGATCGAGCAGGGGAGCCCGGGCCTCGAGCCCGTTCGCCATCGAGGCGATGTCCACCTTCACCAGCGGATCGTTCGGGAGATAGGCGTGGAGGTCGGCGAACATGGCGGCCGTCGCCGGATCGCCCGGCACACGGCTCCGGTCGTAAAGGTCGCGCATCGGCTCCTCGGGCGACGGGCTGTCGGCGAGAGCCGCCGTCAGGGCGGAGGTGTACAGTGCCCGGCGGTCGGGCTCCGACGAGTAGCTGAGCCAGGCCGCGTGCCGCTCGGCCGGGGCGAGGTGCATCGCGCCCAGCAGCAGCCGGGCACGGGTCAGCCGGCTCTTGCGGTCGCGACCGGTCGGCAGGAACGAGCCGAGCCGGCCCAGCAGCCAGGCGATCGACGGGATCGTCCGGTCGATCCGGCCGCAGGCCCGGGCGGCGAGGTGGCGGGGATAGCCGCCGAACGATTCGTCGGCACCGTCGCCGGTCAGTGCCACCTTCACGTGCTCGGCGGTCATCCGCGCCAGGTAGAAGGTGGGGACGGCCGAGGGGTCGGCGAACGGCTCGCCGTAGTGCCGGGCCAGGAGCGGAAGGATGTCGGCCGCGTCGGGCGTGACCTCGAAGGCGGTGTGGTCGGTCCCGAACTCGGTCGCGACCGTCCGGGCGTGCTCCAGCTCGTCGTACTCGCGGTCGCCGAACCCGATGCTGAACGTCCGAACCGGCTCGTCGCACATCCCGCTCATCAGGCCGACCACGATGGACGAATCGATCCCGCCGGAGAGGAACGCCCCGAGCGGTACGTCCGAGACCAGGCGCGAACGGACCGCCCGCTCGACCGCAGCCCGGACCTCTTCCGCCGCCTCATCGAGCGTCCAGTCCTCCGGCTCCGGCTCGACCGACCAGTATCGCTCCAGCCGCAGCTCATCGCCCTCGACGACCAGCCGGTGGGCCGGCGGCAGCTTGTACACGTCGCGGTAGATCGTGCGCGGAGACGGCACGGCGAGAAACGCCATGTACAGATCGAGGGCGACCGGATCGATCACCCGGGGGACCCCGTCGAGCTCGGTCAGCCCGCCCAGCTCCGAGGCGAACGCGAAGAACGAGCCGCCCCGGTGATAGACCAGCGGCTTCTCGCCCAGGCGGTCGCGGGCGAGCAGGAGCCGCTGGTTCGGCTCGTCCCACAGGGCAAACGCGAACATCCCGTCGAGAGCGGCGACGCACTCCGGCCCCCGCTCCTCGTAGAGGTGGACGATCACCTCGTTGTCGCTCTGCGTCCGGAAGGTGTGGCCCCGGTCTTTGAGCTCGTTTCGCAGCTCCCGGAAGTTATAAATCTCGCCGTTGCAGACGAGCCGGACGGCCCCGTCCTCGCTGGCCATCGGTTGGTGGCCGGTCTCGGGGTCGATGACCGACAGCCGGGCGTGTCCGAGCCCGCATCGGCCGGCGACCTCGGCCCCCGCATCGTCCGGCCCGCGATGCCGCATCCGGGCGATCATCCGATCGATCGCCTCCTGCGAGGCCGGGCCTTCATCGTTCAGGATGCCCGCGATTCCGCACATAGATTCTCCCGGCTGTGTCGTTATAGGCCGGCTCTGAGGATAACGGGAAGCTCGGCCCCTGGCAAGCGGCGGCGGTGGAAGGACACATTAATGTGGGTGTAAGTTTCGACTTCGGTATTTTGCCGGTTATCGGTCCGCGTTATTCGGCCAGGAATATGCGTTCTCGGCTGCTTTGCGGTAGTTGGCGTCGAGTTCCGGTTGGAGAAGGATAATTGCCGTAAGCCGGCGTGCCATGCCGGTCACGTGTCGAGCTTCATCCGGTTGCAGGTCGCGACCGAGCACTTTCTGCTCGCGGTAGCTCAGCCATTTTTTGATAACCTGGTACCCGCCCAGGTAGTATTCCCATACGTTTGCGGGAATGTTCTTCCAATACGCCCGCTCGTTCAGGAACACATCCCGCGTGTCCACGCCCAGGAGGTCAACGATATCCTCCGTCGATAGATTCTCCGGCAGTGCGATTTGGTCTATGGACCCCCTTTCGCTCTTGTCGTAAGAGCGTTCCTCACATCGGCCCGTACCGGGCATTGTTGCGTTACGGACGGAATACCCCCACCCCTCGGTCACGGCCAGGTCTCCCGCGTTCGGATCAAGGTTGCCCCCGCCGCGTTTGGTCAATACGCCGATGGTTCGGAATGGGTGGGCCAGAATGCCCGCCGTCACACCGTGGACCTCGGCCTCGGTATCGAGCAACTGGGCGATTCTCCGGCCCAGGGCCGCAGACTCTTCCAACGTCTTGCGCGTGTCGGGCAGCGGAACACGAGGCCAGTGCCGACGGATGCCGTCGGCATTTTCAAAGAGATAGGCAGGTGAAAAACCGACAGCAAGGGCGTGCAGCCAGATCAGTTCGGCGGCATCGCCATCGGGGGCTCTAATTCCGAGCTCCGACAAATAGTCGCGGGCAATTTGTGAAAGGTTGGCAACCGGTCGTCCGTTTTCCAAGCCCCCTCCCAATGAGTCGAACAACGTTGCGTGCTGCCTAGCATCGAGCCGAACCCCGTTCATAACAAACACGGGAAAATGCCGGGCATGCCCGGATATGCAATCGTAGTCGCAGGCCAGAGAGGAGAAATAGAACGGCGGGCCTTCCGGGAACTTGTCGGCGCTGTCGCGGGTGACGAAAAAAGCGTTTCCGGGAAACCGCTGGAGGAGCAACCAAGGGCTGGGTCTAGCAAAGAGCGGCGCGATATCGGCGTCTAGGTAGGCCAGTCGAACGTCCAACGGTTTGAAAGGATAACGACTAATGTGTTCCGGAGAATACTCGACGTTCCCTGCGAGTTTGGCGCGAGCTGCCACGGCATCAAATTCCCCTGAAGAATTCATAAATGCGGGCTGTAAACGGCTAATTTCTTCATTCGACTTGTTGGGATCGAGGTAGTCGCCGATCAGGTCGAGTCCCTCTGCATCGGCAGGCACGGTTATCAGTGAGTTCCCACGAGTTTCTAACGGGCCATGCATAGGCGCCACGGCGGGCAACTCAGTTACCGCAGGCCAGGCGTTATACTCGGCGGATACGTCTTCCGGGCGGAAGGAGTAGCGGTTCTCCGGACACGGGGTCGCCTCCGTGTAGGCGGCGTCAAATTGATCGGCATTCAAGGTGGCCAGCAGGTCCTCCCGTTTGGTTGCACCCCAGAAGTGTCGAAAGCGGACAACCGGGTCCGGATCGCGCTCCGGTTTTCGCACGATAACTGAAACCGTCGTGCCGACGCGGATGCCCTCCCGGTTGTAGTCGGTCGAGAACACCGAGGGATCGGGTTTCCCGTCGGGGGTCCGTTTGCCGGTTTCTCGGCTATCACCGTTCATACAATCAAACCAGAGCCGGTCGAACTCTTCCAAAAGGCGTTTTCGCATAACCACAAAAGACGGATTTCCCAGATACGAAAAATTGGAAATAAAGGAGACCACGCCCTGCCCGGTCATATCGGCGATGCGGCGCTCGGCCAGCCGGAAGAAACGCACATAAAGGTCATCCAGATTGAACCTATAGATCCCCCACCCGCCGTCCTCCGGCCGTGTGTTCAACCGTTCTTTGTATGGCTCGACAAGCCCCTGCTCCTCCTCCGGACTGACGCCGGCAAAAGCGTTGTAGGGCGGGTTGCCCAAGACCACCAGCACCCGCTCATCCCGCTTGACGTGCTCGGCGGCATCCTTCTCCTCCTGCAATTCCGCCAGAAAATCAAGGACGGTCTGTTGCGGCTCCGCAGGCGGTTCCCACCCGGTCAAGGCGTTGGTCAAGTACACCCCCACCCGCTCCTCCTCTTCGGCGGAAAGCGGCGCCCCCAGATCGTGCAGCATCAGGCCCAGTTGGAGGTGCGATACGACGAACGGGGACGGCAGTATCTCGAAGCCGAACACCCGAGTCATGGCCGCCTGCTTCAAGTCCAATGCACTCAGGGCGTCTTCACCTTTGGATCTCAGAGTTTCGGCGATCTTCTTCAGCACCTCCACAAGATATGCCCCCGTGCCGCAGCAGGGGTCCAGCACGACAACGTTGGGATCGGCCAACCCGTCAGCCAGCCCCAATTCATCCCGAAGGACGGTATCCACCCTTTCGACTTGGTATTGAACGATTTCCGGCGGGGTGTACCACACCCCCAGTTCCCGACGCAGCTGGGGATCGAAAGATTCGAGGAAGGGTTCGTAGAAATACTGGACGGCCTGCTCATCCACGAATCTCTGGAAAAAAGCGGCTCGGTCAACACGATTGAGAGCGGCGGCGGTCCAGTCCAGCACTTCCAAAAGCCCCAACCGGCCCAAGGTTCTGGGCGTCACAATTTGCCGGTAAAGCGCCCGGATAAAAGGAACCCGCAGGGACCATTCGGCCTGGCGCCAGACGAAATCGTCGGTCCGACCGGGCCTTTCCCGATGCCAGAGAACCCACGCCGAGAAAACGCCATAGAAGATGGTTTGCACCAGCGTTGATCTGAAAAAATGGTCGCCGGTCTCGGCGACAAAGCGCATCCCCAGTGCATCTTCCAGGGCTTTTCGGACGGCGTTCAGTGCCGACAGATCGCTTTGCCGTTCCATCCGAGCCCTGGCCTCCCGGGCATAGGACGCCAAAAACCAAGCGACGTCTTCGGGGGCGGATAAAGGGGCGTTGGACAGCATCCCCCGCCTCAGGTAGTCACAAAACCGCTCACCCTGTTCTGCGGCCGCCTTTCGTGGGTGCTCGGCAAGCTGCCAGAAACCATCCTCGGTCTCGGCAAGCGAATATGATTCCCGCGGGACAGATCTGCCGTTCGCGTCTCGCCCGAGCAGCAGAAATTCGCGAAAAGTCGTCACCAACACCACGCCGTAACGACAAAGATACCGTGCAACCTGCTCGCTCTCAGCGATCCCTCTCACGTCCTCGTCCAAGGGCTTTGCCTCCAGAACACCTCGCGCAGGAAACTGGTCCGAAACTTGGTCGGGGTCGTCGGCCCGAATCTGCTCTACGGTGTACAATCCGCCGTCCGGTTGGCCCGCACCGAGGTCGGCAATGGTGGTAACACAGCGGACTGCGGGATCAAGGTCGCCACCAATTTCGTTCAGCAAATTGGATAGAGGGGGATAAAACGATGTTTCGGGCACGGCGGCCCCGCTCGAACGAGTCTCGCGCAATGCCTTGAGGTAGGACTCCAATGGGTGAGGCATTCTACCCCTCGATCAGATTATCTCAAAGGAATAAACGGGAGCGGAAAGCCGCGCGCGCATATTTCAGTTCGGCCCCGACCGCTCATCCCTTACCAGTCTTTCAAACGAAAACGGTCACGTCAAGCGAGAACGCTTCCGTATTGGTATCAATTACATCGAACGATGCCGATGGCAGGACCACCTTCCGCCCGCGGTGAACGGCGGCCCATAAACCTTCGGCGGTGTCGCAGCTACCGGCTCAGTCGCCGAATTTGTCCTCAAGATATTCGACCATCCGGTCGAGGGCGATGCGGTCCTGCTCCATCGTGTCGCGGTGGCGGATGGTCGCCTTCCGGTCGTCGATGCTGTCGAAGTCCACGGTGATGCAGTACGGGGTGCCGATCTCGTCGTGCCGCCGATACCGCTTGCCGATGGACCCGGTCTCGTCCAGCATCGCCGGCCAGCGTTTGCGGAGGTCGTCGAACAGCGGGTTGCTTATCGTCGTAAGTTTTTCCTTTTTGGACAGCGGGAACACGGCGACTTTGCACGGGGCGACATCGGGCTCCAGCGCGAGCACGACCCGGGTCTCGCCGCGAACTTCCTCCTCGCGGTAGGCGTCGCAGAGCAGCGCGAGGACGGTTCGGTTCACGCCGAAGGACGGCTCGACGACGTATGGCAGATATTTCTCGTGGGTCATCGGGTCCTGGTATTCGAGCGACTGGCCCGACGTCTCCTGGTGCTGCCGGAGGTCGTAGTCGGTCCGCGAGGCCGTGCCCTGCAGCTCGCCCCATCGTTCCCAGGGGAAGTAATATTCGAGGTCTGCGGTCCGGTTCGAGTAGTGGCTCAGTTCGTCCTCACTGTGCTCGCGCCATCGCATCTTGTCCTCGCTCAGCCCGAGCGTCCGGAAGTAGTCCCAGGTCTCCTCCTGCCAGTGGTCGAACCATTCCATCTCGGTGCCCGGCTCGACGAAGAACTCGATCTCCATCTGCTCGAACTCGCGGGTGCGGAATATCCAGTTCCCGGTGGTGATCTCGTTGCGGAACGCCTTTCCGATCTGGGCGATGCCGAACGGCACCCGCATCCGCATCGAGTTCTGGACCAGGGCGAAGTTGTAGAAGATGCCCTGAGCCGTCTCGGGCCGGAGATATGCGACCGAGCCCTCGTCGGCGACCGGGCCGACGTGGGTCTTGAACATCAGGTGGAACCGGCGGGCCTCGCCGAGTTCGCCCCCGCAGTTGGGGCAGGCGATCTCG
>PUPC01000219.1 GCA_003553185.1 Planctomycetota bacterium
CCTGGCCGAGGTGTTCGAGCGTGACGTTCGACAGTTCGATGCCGAGGTCCTCGAGCACGGGCTGGCCGCCGGTGAGGATGCCGATATCGGCCATCATCGCCTTGCGGCGGTCGCCGAAGCCGGGCGCCTTGACCGCGCAGCACTGGAACGTCCCGCGCAGCTTGTTCACCACGAGCGTAGCGAGCGCCTCGCCCTCGACGTCCTCTGCGATGATGAGCAGGGGGCGGCCGGACTTCGCCAGGTTCTCGAGCAGGGGCACCAGGTCCTTGATGTTTGACAGCTTCTTCTCGTGGACGAAGATGTAGGGGTTCTCCAGCTCACACTGCATCGTCTCGGTATTGCTCACGAAGTGGGGCGAGATGTAGCCCTTGTCGAACTGCATCCCCTCGACGAGATCGACGCTGCTCTCCAGGGTCTGGCCCTCTTCGACGGTGATGACGCCGTCGCGGCCGACCTTTTCCATCGCATCGGCGATGAGCTTGCCCACCTCGGGGTCGTTGTTGCCCGCGATGGCGGCGACCTGAGCGGTCTCTTTCTTGTCGGTGATGGGGTGCGACATCGACTTCAGCTCCTCGACGAGTGCCGCTGTGGCCTTCTCGATGCCCCGCTTGATCCCCATCGGGCTGGCGCCGGCGGCCACGTTCTTCAGGCCTTCCACGAAGATGGCCTCGGCGAGCAGGGTGGCGGTGCTCGTCCCGTCCCCGGCCGTATCGGAGGTCTTGCTCGCCACCTCCTTGACCATCTGGGCGCCCATGTTCTCGTACTTGTCCTCCAGCTCGATCTCCTTCGCCACCGTCACACCGTCTTTGGTGACCGTGGGCGAGCCGAAGCTCTTCTCGATGACGACGTTCCGCCCGCGCGGGCCGAGTGTGACCTCGACCGCCTTGGCGAGCTTGCGAACGCCCTCTCGGATCGCTTCACGTGCTTCCTGGTCGAATGCGATCTTTTTCGCTGCCATATGTTTTCGTCCTCCTCAAGCGGCCTGCGGCCGCACCATCAATCCAATTCAGTACAAAACGCTGTGAATACCGACAGAGCCGTACGGGCGTTATTCGACGACCGCCAGCACGTCGGACTCCGAGAGGATCAGGTAATCGTCATCGCCGACGGTCACGTCGGTCCCGGCATACGACCCGAAGATCACCCGGTCGCCGACCTCGACCTGCATCGGCTGTGTCTCGCCGCTCTCGAGGACCTTTCCCTCTCCGACGGCGACGACCTCGCCCTGCTTCGGCTTCTCCTTCGCCGTGTCGGGCAGGACGATCCCGCCTTTGGTGGTCGCTTCGGCCTCGAGCCGCTTGATGACGATCCTGTCGCCCAGGGGCTTGATCCCAACCTTCTTTGCCATAGTGCACATCTCCTCAAAAAAAGAACTGCGGCTTCCCGTTCCGTCCTGCGGACGGACTTCCAAACGGACTGACTTGTCGCGGCGAGCGACTCACCCGCCGCCCGATCCTCTCCGCCCGGATGGCTCGCCCGGGCCGTCGGCCCGGCGGCGGAGATAGTAACGGCCGATGGACCAGTCGACTGCGTGCAGCAGGCGCCCGCAGTCGACCGGTTTCGGCAATATAGTAATCGCATCCTCGCTGAGTGCTTCCTGCAGCGAGCGCGTGGACATCTCCAGCGCGGTGAAAATACAGGGCAGGAACGCCCGCTGGATATCCTTGATCGCGTGGTAAATCTCCACCCCCGAATAGTCGGGCAGACGAAGGTCCATCACCACCAGGTCCACCGGCTCCCGGATGATCGCATCGACCGCCTCGCGGCCCGAGCCGGCCGACGTGACCTCGAAGCCACGTGGCTGCAGCGTGTCCCGGAATTCGTTTTGGCATTCCTCGCTCTCGTCGGCGATCAGGATCGAAAATCGATCGCGTCCTATCATACCCAGACCCTCCAATCAGAGTCACACCGTAAGTCTTGCAAATACCATGCCAGACGCCCGGAAGAACCCGGAACCCGACGCCCGAAGAAGCTGTAACAGCCGTACATACAACCAGGTAGAGCCGGAAAGCTTCTGGAAAGGGCGGGGGCGAACCAACCGGGGAGGGCCGGGGCGCTGTCACAATGGCAGACGCCCCGCCGAAGCCCTTGCCGGATTGTCAGGGCCGGAATCCGAGCGGCCGCGCCACGGAATGCACTGAGCGCGCCGGAACGCCGCGCGGACGATGCCGACAAAGGTTACGCAGGATTCGAGAAGGCAGGCGGTCACTGAAGCTCGGCGACCGCGCGGAGCCAGCTCACCGCCAGGACGAGTACTCCCGCCGCGCCCAGCAGCGCCGCCCAGAGCAGGATGGATCGAACGACCCATTTCATATTCGCGGTCTCCTTCGCGCCGGATGCTCGAACGGCCCGTTGCCGCCGAGGTACGGGATTATACCGCCGCCACCGGCCATGTCAAAACGGCTCCACCGGGTGGCCGCCGGGACCCTGCATTGGACAGCCGACCGGATCGCCGCTGACGGAGAGACAGCCCGCGGCGGGCCCGGTCCGTCGGCATCGAGGTTGAAGCACGGTCGCCCCTGTGGTAGCGTGCGGGAGCCAGGCAACTGCGGAGAAAGCGTTGGGACCGGACGGAGCGAAAGAGCAGCTCGAGGCACTCTACAGCAAATACAATCGGCGCGAGCACGTCCATCCCGACCCGCTCGAAATGGTCTATCATCACGACGACCCGGCGGACCGCGAGGTGGCGGGGATGGTCGCCGCGGGGCTGGCCTACGGGCGGGTGAACCAGATACTGGCGAGCGTCCGGTCGGCGCTCGACCGGCTGGACGGCTCGCCCTCCGCGTGTGTGGACACGGCGTCGGCCGAGGACCTGACGGCACGGTTCGAGGGGTTCCGGCATCGGTTCACCGGGGGCGACGAGCTGGCCGCCATGCTGGCCGCGGTGGGCCGGCTGCGCCGCCGGTACGGGTCGCTCGAGAGGTGTTTTGCCGCCGCGCCCGACGACGATGAGATGACGGTCCAGGGTGCGCTGGGGGTCTTCGTGGCGGAGTTGGTCCGGGCGGCGGGCCGGCCGCTGCTCCACCTCGTGCCCGCCCCCGAGCGGGGCAGCGCCTGCAAGCGGCTGAACCTGTTCCTGCGGTGGATGGTCCGGCGGGATGCGGTGGACCCCGGCGGCTGGACATCGGTCTCACCGGCCCGTCTGATCGTGCCGCTCGACACCCACATGCACCGGGTCGGACTGGGGCTGGGCATGACCGAACGGCGGTCCGCCGACCTCCGCGCCGCGCTGGAAATCACCGCCGGGTTCCGGGCGATTTCCCCGGCGGACCCGGTGCGATACGACTTCGCCCTCACCCGCCTGGGCATGCGGGGCGGCGATCGACTGGCTCGGTTTGTCCATCGGCTGGCACGGGCATCAGGTTCAAGCTAATGAGGTCGCTCGCGGTTGCCGGGGCTCGCGTCGCTGTGGTGGTGATTCGCGATCTAGTCGGGCGTGTCAACCGAGATAATGTGACGATTCCTCAGCCGTCCGTAGCGATTTTCGCCCGTTACGAAAATGCTATGCCGGCCACCGCGGGTCAGCGCGTCGGCCGGAACAGTCACCCGCCCCTCCCGGCGGTGATCATCGTTCAGCCAGATGGAATAATGCGGGACGAGGTTGCGATAATCCGGGTCCCCTTCCTGCGCAATCCGCACGTGAATCGCTTTCATGTTCTCGGTTTGGAACTCGATTTCCCACGGTTCCCCTAAAACGATGGGGTCGGTTGCCGGGCCGGAATCAATCTCGCATACGGAAAACTCACACGCCTGGCTCTCTGTTCCATCCTTCATGATGCAATGAGCCGTGTAATCGCCGGGGCGTTCGAACGTACGTTCGACGATTCCGGGGCCGTCCAGCTCGATCTGTTCGACTTCCTCGCCCTCCCGCTTGATGACAAGCGTTTCGACGCCGCGGTCATCTCGGTCCATAATGTTGAAGCGGACGGGCTGCCCTTTGCGATAGGCGACCCAATCGCCCAGATCGAGCAGCAACACCCGGTTGATAGCCGGTGGGTCCGCATCTTTTTCGTAGTTCGGAAACAGATACTCTTCCGCTCGACTTTCGCCGCGCCAGGCATCGTGGTCCGTAATCCGGTACAAGGTGGCCCGGCGGCGGGCGAGATAGTCATCGAACCGACTCGCCGAATAATTTTTGGTCCGAGTGGTGGGCGGCCAACTGTCCTCGACGCGAACATCGGTCACCTCGCCGTCGGGCCCGGTCGTGACCCGGGTGACGAGTTCAACATGCCCCCTGAACCAGAGAACGTCCCCGACCTGGGCGCCTTGCGCCGATTGCGGTTCCGCCGGCTCGATCCCTTCGCGATGAGGCGGGCCGTGATAACTGCTGCCGACCTGCGCCGCCAACTGGAGTGCGTAGGAGGTATAGGCGGAGCACACCATACCGTAAAAACCGGCGGAATTGCGTCGCTGGTTCCGCAAGTCTCTTGTATATATAACACTCTGCGGGTTCTCCACCGCCGCTAGAAACGTTTTGAGATATACATCAAACCCGATCATCCGCCCGTCCCAACCGCCGTTGGAATAGGGGACCCCGGTATAGGTAGTGTTGGCCTTGAACTCGCCCCTGCCGCGAATGGGGATGCCGTCCACGACCGGCGTCCATTCCAACCGCGACATGATACGCCCGTAGTCCACAGCCCGGTTTCGCCAGGCGTCGATATCGACAGCGGGTTCCGGGCCGTTCTCATTCTCGCCGGACACAGAAGACGGGACGAGAAGGAACCCATAAAGACATATGAAACCGACGACGATACGAATCATCCACCGCTTGACCATTCGACCACTCCTTTCACGATCAAATATTCCACCGCCTCCACCATACCACAGACATGTCGCCTGCGCCATACCCCATTCCGCCGGGGCGGCTTGGGCCGATTGACACCGCACGCCGGGGGCACTATCATCATGATGTATATCTACATATCGTCTTTCGTCTTTTCCGGGGACCCGATCGATGGACAAGCAGAAGATTATCGCAAAACGGATGTCGATGAGCGGGGGGCTGCTCGCGGTCCTGTGCGTGGTCTGCCTCGGCCTTATTCCCGGTTGCAGGTCCACGCCCACCCAGGATCTGGAGGCAGCGCTGGAGGCGGACAGCCGGGAGGACGCCTTGCGGCTGCTCGACCGGGCGGTGGCCAAGGACCCCCAGTACGTCGAAGCTCTGATGGCCCGCGCCCGTCTGCGAGCGTCGGCCCGGGAGTTCGACGAGGCGATCTCCGATTATGATCAGGTGCTCGAATTGCTGCAGAGCGGGGAACGGTCCGCCGACGCCACCCGCCAACGTGCGGACGTGATTTACATGCGGGCCAAGGTCCAGGAACTGTCCGGCCAGCTCGAAGAGGCCGCAGAGGGTTTTACCGCCGCGATGCAGGCCGACCCCGCCCTGATCTCGCCCCTCGAAGACCGGGCCTGGGTCTTCTTCCAGATGGGCCTGTATGACCAGGCGATGCAGGATTACGCATTGCTGCTCAGCCAGGAGATGACCCACCTGCCCGATGAGGCGAGGGAGCGACGGGCCGAACTCCGACTGCGGCGCGGTGCCGCCGCGTTCTGCTCGCAGCATTGGGAGAGCGCGGTGGCCGACTTCGAGACGGCACATCGGGACAGTCGGAGCGCCGCTCGCGAGGCCCAGGCGCTGATCAACCTGTACATCGTGGCCTGCCGGATCGACGACCGGGAACAGGCCGACGAATCGTTGAGCAACTACGCCGAAAGCATCCGGGGACGGTCGGCCGACAGAAGCCCGTGGATCTTCAACGTCGTATGGTACCTGGCGGGGGCGCTGAGCGGCGAGGACCTGCTGGAGGCGGCCGAACACCGCCGCAGTTCCGTCCAGGCCGAACGGACCGCCATCGCACATTATTACATCGGTGCACGGCACCTGATCCGGGAGAACCCGCAGGCCGCGGCCGAGGCGTTCGAAAAAGCGGTGGCACACGGGGACCGCAGCTTGATCGAATACCACATGGCAAAGGTCGAACTCGAACGGGCCCGGGCCGGCGGGGCCACGGCGGAGGACTACAAGGCGCGAGCCCGCCGGGCAGAGACGCCCGAGGAGAAGATCAACCTGTACACCCACGCACTCCGAGTCCAGCCGGACGACCTCGAGGCCCGGTTGCGCCGGGCGCTCTACTATTCCCTGGCCGAGCGGCACGACGAGGCGCTGGAAGACTACGAACGGCTGCTCGAGCAGCTCGAACTGCCTGAAAACCGGGCGCAGACGCTCCGATACCGGGCGTGGACCCATACTCATCGCGGCGAGTACGAGAAGGCGCTGGAAGACTACAATGCCTCGCTCGAACTGGAGCCCGACTCCTGGCAGGCCCGCGAGGGCGCGGCCGCCGCGCTGTGCTTCCTGCGGGAGTACGACCGGGCCGCAGAGATCTACGGCGAGCTGGTCGAGGATGTCGAGACCGAGCGGCGCCGGCGGGATTTCTGGAAGATGCAGCTCACGTTCGCCAACGCCTGCCGCGGGGCCTGGGAAGCCGCCGCCGAAGGGCTCCGGGAACTGATCGCGAGAGCGGGCGACCCCGCTCTCCTGCGTGCCAACCTCTATGTCGCCGAGTCGAAGCTGGGCGAGGATGAGGCCGCCGAGCGGCTGAAACAGTTCGCCGACCAGACCAGGGAACAGAGCTGGCCCAACTCGGTCGTCTGGTTCCTCGCCGGCCGCATCGACGCCCAGAAACTGCTCGAGGGGTCGATGCACGAGGACGAAACGACGCAGGCTCTGCGTACATCGAGGGCCTTCTACTATATCGGGCAGCAGGCCCTGATTCAGGGCGACCGGGAGCAGGGGGTCGAGTTCCTGGAACGAACCGTGCAATTGGGCGAACAGGCCCACAGCGAGAGTTGGGAGTATCGGATGGCCCGGGAAGAACTCCGGCGGTTGAGGACGGAATGACAAACAGCACGGCCGTGACACGGCTGGGCGGTCTGGTGCTCGTCGGCCTGTGGGCGGCGGCCGCCGCGGCGGGGACGGGGACCACCGCCTCGGACTACTACCGCAGGGCCCGCCACGCCCAGACCGCCGAGAAACAGCTCGAGCTGCTCTCGACCGCTCTCGACATCAACCCCGATCACGTTCCGTCGCTCCGTCGGCGTGCCGACCTGCACGTGCTGCTGGACGACGAACGGGCGGCGATGGCTGACCGGGCGCGGGCCGCCGACCTGGCCCCGCACGACGTGCCGTTGAACATCTCGGCCGGGCTGCTCGCCCAGAATCTGGGCGAGTACGACCGGGCCCTGGCCCTGTACGGTCGGGCACTGACGGTCCAGCCCGCCAACGTCCAGGCGCGGTCGAACCGGGCACATATTCGCATCCATCTCGGGCAGGTGCGAGCGGCCGTCGGGGACGCTGAGGAACTCGTCCGAATCGCCCCCGAGCGCGACCGCTCTTATCTGATACGGCTCGAGGCCTACCTGGCCGCCGGGCGGTTCGCCGAGGCGACCGCCGATGCGACCACGCTGATCGATAGGACGCCCGATCGGCCCGAGCTTTATCTCCGGCGGAGCTTCCTCTACCAGGCGCTGGGCGAGGGCCGGAACGCACTGGCCGATGCGGAAGAGGCGGTCCGGCTGCGGGACTCGTGCCCCCACGCTTACGCCAATCGCGGCGCCTGTTACCAGATGCTGGGCGAGCTGGACAAGGCGTTCGAGGAATACCAGCGGGCCGCCGGCCTCGGCGGCCATCGAACGTACTACCACATCTGGATGGTCCTCGTCCGGCGAATGCAGGGCCGGCGCGACGAGGCGGCGGAGATAGCCGGCGAAGCACTCAAGGACCTCGAAGACGAATGGCCGGCGCCTGTGCTCCGCTACCTGGCCGGCGCGTTGACCGAGGACGACCTGCTCCGGCAGGCCGAGCACGACGACCCGCAGCGGACGCGCGAGCGGCACTGCGAGGCCCACTACTACCTCGGGGCCGCCGCACTGGCCGACGACGAGCCGAGCAAGGCCGAGGCCCTGTTCAACCGATGTATCGACCTCGAGGTCCACAACTTTTACGAGCACGCCTTCGCCCTCCGGGACCTGCGGGTGATCGAAGAACGCCGAAAGGAAGAGGAGCAGGAGGCGGACGACGGGGACCGGGGGCCGGAACCGGAGTAGAGCCCGGCCCGCTCGCCCGCCCTGCCGCCGCCCTCGAAACGCAGACCGCCCCGAAGGGAGACGCAGGCATGGCCGCAAACATCGAGCAAGAAATTCGCGAGCTCCGCGAACAGATCCATTTCCACAACTACCGCTACTACGTGCTCGACGACCCCGAGATCACCGACGCGGAATACGACCGGCTGATGCGGCGGCTCGAAGAGCTCGAGGCCGAGCACCCCGAGCTCGTCACCCCCGACTCGCCCACCCAGCGAGTCGGCGCCGAACCGGCCGAGGAATTCGACACCGTCCGTCACGCCGTCCCGATGCTCAGCTTGAACAACGCGATGAACGAGGAGGAGGTCGAGGACCGGTTCTTCAGACCGGTCCGGGAGGCGCTCGGCGGCGAGGTCGAGCTGGTCGCCGAGCCGAAGCTCGACGGGCTGGCCGTCGAACTCACCTACGAGAACGGCGTGCTCACCACCGGCTCGACGCGGGGCGACGGAACGACCGGGGAGGACGTCACCCACAACATCCGCACCATCCGGGCCGTGCCCCAACGTCTGCTCGAACGCGAGCGGAAGGCCCCATCGCTGCTCGACACCCGGGGCGAGGTCTATATCGAGAAGCAGCGGTTCGAGGAGCTCAACCGGCAGCAGGCCGAGGCCGGCGAGAAGGAGTTCGCCAACCCCCGGAACGCGGCCGCCGGCTCGCTCCGCCAGCTCGACCCGTCGGTGACTGCCGAACGGCCCCTGGGCATCTTCTTCTACGGTGTGGGCCGTGTGGAAGGGGCGGACGTGACCGATCAGGCCGGGCTGCTCGATTTCCTCCGATCGCTCGGGCTGCGCACTGTCCGGCCCTGGCGGCTGTGCCGTAGTTTCGACGAGGCCATCGAGTTCTACCGAGAGCTGATGGCCGACCGGGACGGCCTCCCCTACGAGATCGACGGGGTGGTCCTGAAGGTGAACCGCTTCGATTACCAGCAGCAGCTCGGCGTGCGGTCCAGGAACCCCCGCTATGCCATCGCCTGCAAGTTCCCGCCCCGCCGGGAGACGACTCGGCTCCGCGACATCACCGTCCAGGTCGGCCGGACTGGGGCGCTCACCCCGGTCGCCGAGCTCGAGCCGGTCCGCGTCGGCGGGGTCGAGGTCGCCCGGGCGACGCTCCACAACGCCGACGAGATCGCCCGGAAGGACGTTCGCATCGGCGACACGGTCATCGTGCAGCGGGCCGGCGACGTCATCCCCGAGGTCGTCGCCCCGGTCGAGGCGAACCGGACCGGCAACGAGGACCGTTTCGAGATGCCCGACCAATGCCCGGTCTGCGACGGTCCCGTCGAGCGCGAGCGCCGGCCGGACCGGGTGTACTACTGGTGCCGGGAGCGCGATTGCGACGAGTTTCTCAAGCGGCACTCGAATAAGGCCCTGCCCGATAGCTGCCGGGGCTGCGGCGGCCCGGTCGAGGAGATATCCGGCGGCTCGGTCCTGTTCTGCACCAGCATCGCCTGCCCCGCCCGGCTCAAGGGGGCCATCGACATATTCGCATCGAAGCGGGGGATGGACATCGACGGCCTGGGCACCAAGCTCATCGACCAGATCGTGGACGGCGGGCTGGTCAAGGACCCGGCCGACCTCTACCGCCTCGAGCAGGACGACTGGGCGAACCTGGAGCGGATGGGCGAGAAGTCGGCCGACAACCTGATCGACGCGCTTGATGCGAGCAAGAGCCGTCCGCTCCGGCGGGTGCTCGTTGCCCTGGGCATCCGGAACGTGGGCGAGCACGTCGCCGAGGTGCTCGCCGACCATTTCGGGAGCATCGACGCGATCATGGGCGCTTCGACCGACGAGCTCGAGCAGGTCGCCGAGATCGGCCCCATCGTGGCCCGGTCTATCGCCGACTTCTTCGACAACGACGCGAACAGAAAGGTCGTCGAACGCCTGAAGGATGAGGGCATCCAGGCCCTGACCGAAGAGGCGGAATCCGCCGAAGAGCCCGCCGGCGACCGGTTCAAGGGGACGACGTTCGTGTTCACCGGCTCCCTGGAGTCGATGACCCGTTCTGAGGCGGGGGAGAAGGTGAAAAATCTCGGCGGCCGGGCGACGTCGAGCGTCAGCTCGAAGACCGACTACGTCGTGGCCGGCCCGGGGGCCGGGAGCAAGCGCGACAAGGCCGAGCAGCTCGGCATCCGCATCCTCAGCGAAAACGAGTTCCTCGATATGTGCGAGCAATAACCCCCTGCCGGGGCACTACCACACAGCCGGCAATCCCGCCGCGACTTCGCCTCGGCCTGTGGCTGAATGGGCCTGAGGCACTTTGCCGAGAGCCCGGGGCCGGCGCACCTGCATCTGGTCAACCACAGCGAAAAGCAGGCGGGGCGGGAAGCGGTGGCCCGGTTGGCGGCATTTGCCCGCTACGCCCC
The DNA here is from genome assembly GCA_003553185.1 of Planctomycetota bacterium. Classification (GTDB taxonomy): domain Bacteria; phylum Planctomycetota; class PUPC01; order PUPC01; family PUPC01; genus PUPC01. Next base: position 10,508 of record PUPC01000219.1, read on the forward strand.
GGTGGTGCCGGAACGGACGCCGTGGCCGGCCGGCCCGGCGGCGGTCAGAGGATCACCGAGCCGCCGTCGGCCAGCGTCTGGCGGACCTGCTGCGGATCGACCTCGCTCACCGGCCCGTTCTCCCCCAAAGCCAGAGCAGCCGCCACGCCCGCCGCCTCGCCGGTCTGGTTGGTGTTGACCATCACCCGCACGGCGCTGAACGCGACTTTGTCGGCGTCCAGCATCCGGCCGGAGAGCACGAGGTTGGGCACGCCCTCCGGGATGATGGATCGGAGCGGGACCTGGTAGAACGTCGGATCGCCCTCCGGCAGCGGGTCGCGCCAGCGGCCCTTCTTCGCAGGCAGCCCGCGTTCCGGCACAACCCGCTCGGTCCCGTCGAGCCTCCGGAAGGTGATCCCCGCCCCGTCGCTGTGGTGGATATCGACCGGGTACGATCCGTTGGCGATCGCATCGTCGAACCGGCGGCCGTACAGCACGTCGTCGCCGGTGAGGCAGTAGCGTGCAGCGACCCGCCGGGTCTCGCGGATGCCCACCGTCGCGGCCAGATCGACCAGCGAGACCGAGGAGCCGGGCGGGCCGTACTTTCGGAGCAGGTCGATGATCGCCCGGACTCTGCGTCGCCCGTCGATCTCGATGCTGGTCAACTGTTCCGCGTCCGACGCGTCGGCCCCGAACATATGGTTGTCCGCCCGCATCTGCACGTCGGGCAGCCCCGGGATCGGGCCGCCCCAGCCCCAGTCCGGCTCCAGTTCGAACTCGGCCCCGTGCTCGCGGACCGCTGCCAGCCAGTCGAACTCGCCCAGCGTCGCTATCCCGTACAGCTTGGCGCAGGTGGTCGGCGGCTGAAGCGATTCGGGCGCGTGGAGGGGCAGGCCGAGATGCCGGGCCAGGTCGCCGTCGCCCGTGGCGTCCACAAAGTACCGTCCGAGAATCGCCTGCCGGCCGTTCTTGTTCTCAATGACGACGCCCTCGAGCCGTTCCGATTCCAGGGCCGGGGCGACGAAAAATGTGTGGAGGAAGGGCGTGATGTCGTGCTCGACCACCAGCTCGTCGAGCTCGATCTTCAGTTCCTCGGTGTTCAGGCGGAAGGCCCCCTTCGGCCCTTTCGGGGCGAGGACCGCGTCCCGTTTCTCCAGCCGGTCGAGCACCTCGCTGGTCAACCCGCCGATGATCGGCTGTTCGTTCGCCGTGTCATAGAGCTTGTGCCAGACGTTGACCGCTCCCGCCGTGGCGGCCCCGCCGAAGCAGTTCTGCTTCTCGATGATGGCGACGCTCAGGCCCAACCGGGCGGCCCGCACCGCCGCGAACACTCCGGTACAACTCCCGCCGACGACCACGAGGTCGGCCTCGTGGACCACCGGCGTCTCTCGCTCCGGCTCTCGAATCGTTTGCATGGTCCCTCCACGAAGAAAAGTGTTGTTATTGCTCTCTCTCCCGACGGGAATTCGGTAGAGAGCCCCGCTCCTCAGTCGCGACTACGGCCGCGTACCCGTTCTCGAACGGCCGGTTGAGCATCCTGCACAACCTCATGCCAGCAGGTCGGCGACCTCCTCGAGCTGCTCGGGGATGTCGACCTCGTTGGGGCACTTGGACACACACGCCCCGCACTTCTCGCAGGCGAACGCCGATTTGTCGCCGTCCTTATGCTCCCGGAGCTTGCGAAAGCCCGACCGGGCGAACTCGTTCATCCCGAAGAACGTCGCCCGGTTGAACAGCAGGAAGTTCTGCGGGATGTCGACCCCCTCGGGGCAGGGCATGCAGTATCCGCAATGGGTGCAGACCGCGTCGGCCTTCTGCTGGATCGACTCCAGCCGATGCTGGAACGTCCGCCACTGTCGGGCCGTCATCGGGTTCCGCATCGACGCGATCGCCGCGTTCTCGTCCACGTGCTGGTGGTTGTTCAGGCCGGAGAGAGCGACGGTCACCCCCGGCGTTCCGAGCACGTACCGGAGGGCGACCTCGGCCCCGGTTTCGGCCCCGGGCAGCAGCCGGAGGATGGGCGGGGTATCGACAGCGAGCGAGCCGCCGCCGAGCGGGTTCATGACCGAGACGCCCATCCCGCGGTCCGCCCCGTAGGCGATCGTCTCCTGCATCGTCGGTTTCTGCCAGTTATAGCTCAACAGCATGGCGTCGAACTCGCCGGTGTCGATGAACGCCCGCACGTTCTCCGGGCTGTCGTGCGAGGAGAACCCGCGGAACCGGATGTAGCCCCGGTTCGCCGCCCAGTCGGTCAGCTTGAAGAACAAGTCGCCCCGCTCCTCGAACGATTTCTTCCGCAGCGAGTGGAAGAACAGATAGTCGATGGGGCAGACGCCGGTCTTCTCCAACGCCTCCTCCAGCCGCTTCTTGAAATAGGAGAGCGGCTCGGGCCGATACATGGGCGTCTTGGTCTGGATGTACACCCGGCGGCCCTTCCAGCCCTTGAGCGCTTTCCCGATCGCCTCCTCGCTCAGCCCCTCGTGGTAGTCGTGGTGGCTGTCGAGGAAGTTGACCCCCGCATCGAGCGCGTGCCGGATGATGCGGGACGATTTCGGGAAGTGAACGGTGCCCCAGCCGCCGCCTTTGGTCGGCGGCAGGCGCATCACACCGAAACCCAGGCGCGACACCATCGGCCCAACCTTGCCGTACTGCGAATACTCCATATAAGCTCCTGAACCGAGTCGTATCAGTAAAAACTGCTGGGTCATTATAGTCGCGGTCGAACCGGGCGCAAACAAATCACCCCGAAACGCGCGGGCGAAGTCCTTGACAGACGTGCGGTCGCCCCGGTAGAGTCCCCGAAACACGTTACCGGCCAGAGGAGACCTGTATGAGCGAGCGCAAGATCTATATTTCCGTCGATTTCGAGGGCGCGGCATGTGTGGTGGGAGTGCCGGGCAAGAAGCTGAGCGAACTCGGCCGATATGAGTACGAGGAGGTCCGCCGCATCGTCACCGGCGAGGCGAACGCGGCGGTCGAGGGCTGCCTCGAGGGCGGGGCGACCGACATCCTGGTCAACGACGCCCACAACGGCGGGACCTGCATGATCCACGACGAGCTGCACCCGCGGGCGAAAGTCCTGTTGGGCACGCCGCGCCCGCGCCGATTTCTCGGGCTCGACGGGAGCTACGACGGCGTGATGCTCATCGCCTACCACCCGATGGCCGGGGTCACCAACGGCGTCCTGTCGCACAGCTACTCCAGCGCAGGCATCCAGCACATGTGGCTGAACGACCGCCGGATCGGCGAGATCGGGTTCGACGCCGCCTGCTCGGGCGAGCTCGGCGTGCCCGTCATATTGGTCACGAGTTGCAAGGAGGGCTGCCGCGAGGCCGAGGAATTCCTCGGGAACGTCGAGACGGTCGTCACCAAGTGGGGCGTCTCCCGGAACGCGGCGATCTCGCTGTCGGTCGCCGAAGCACGCGACCAGATCCGGGCCGCGGCGAGCCGGGCGTGCGGACGGATCGGCGAGTTCGAGCCGTTCAAGGTGGAGCCGCCGCTCGAGCTGAAGACCGAATACAAACTCGAATCGTCCGTCGATGCCAAGGGCGGCGGAGAACGGACCGGCCCGCGGACGTTCGTGAGGCGGGGCGACAGCATCTTCGACGTGCGGTGAACGGCAGGCCCGGGGCTGAGCGGGACAATCATCTGGAAGTGGCGGAAGAGCCGGCAAGCGGCAATGCGGCGAGGTGGTGGGCAGGGGCGGACTCGAACCGCCGACACCGGCATTTTCAATGCCGTGCTCTACCTCTGAGCTACCCGCCCAAGACGATGAATTATACGCCCCCCGCTCGCCCGCGTCAACTCGCCGGAGCGCGTTTTTTGGAAACACGCTGGCCCGTCGGCCACGCCCTGTCGAGCGTCAGGCCGAGTCCGGACTATCCGCCCCGACCGCTTGAACCGCCCGTCTGAAGCGGTCCGCCTCGCGATCAACGTCAACATCCCACACCAGCATATACTCAGAAATGGGGTTTGGCTCGGCCCGGCAGAACTCCTGCAGACGCCCGGCGATTTGTTCGGCCTGGAGCCGCTTCCTCGTTCGTTCGGGGTCGAGGGCGGCGGAGCTCAGGACCTGCACGAACGTGACCTCACGCAGTGCGCACTTTCGGTCCCGGTACGAGTAGAAGCTCGCCAGCGCCGACGTCAGAAACTTCCCGCAGATCTGTGTCGGCTTGATGTTCGACTCCTCGATCTCGACGATGATCCGCACCTGCCGATCCCGGACAATCAGGGCATCGACATCGCAGACCTTGTTTTCGAACCCCTTTTGGTCGCCCATAAACAGCGGCACCCGATGATCTCCCCCACACGCCGTATCCAGGACCAGATGTGCCGGGGCACACCACTCCGTGAGCAGGCCGCCAACTCTCCTGTGCAACGGGCTGGCTGGTGCCATATCATTCCTTGCCCCGGCCGTCCATCCCGGTCGCCCGGTTTGGTCAGAAGATGAAGTCCGTGGAGAGGAACCGGGAGGTATGGTCCCGGACGATCCGCTCCAGGATGTCCTTGTTCAGGTCGTTCGTCTTTGCCGCCACAAGGGTCCGTATGGCGAAAACTCGCAGCGCGTCCGAGACGGAAAGCGTTCCCTCGGCGGAGGCCTTTCGTCCAGTGAACGGGAAGCTGTCGGGACCCCGTTGACACTGCGAATTGATGTTCACTCGGCACACCTGATTGACAAGAGCGTCGATGAGCATACCGATTTGATCGGGGTCTTTGCCGAATACGCTCGCCTGCTGTCCATACTTCGATTGCGTGACATAACGAATCGGTTCCTCCACATCGTCGAACGGCAAGACGGGGACGACCGGCCCGAACTGTTCCTCGTGGTAGAGTCTCATCTTCGGGTTGGCCGGGAAGACGACCGCCGGTTTGAAAAGGGTTGCCTCCGATTGTCCGCCGCGGTTGACGATTTCTGCTCCGTGTCCTGCGGCATCGTCGAGCAATTCCTGCATGTAGTGCACCCGCTCGGTCTCAGGGAGCGGGGTAATGCTCACATCGGCCTGCCACGGCATCCCGACGTTCAGGGCATCGACGGCTTGAGAGAACTTCTCAAGAAACCGATCGAGCAATCGACGATGAACGAAGAGGATCTTCAGTGCCGTACAGCGTTGCCCGTTGTATGACAACGCCCCGAGGACCGATTCCCTGACGGCCAGATCGAGGTCGGCGCAGGGCAGAACAATGCCCGGGTTCTTCGCCTCAAGGCCGAGTACACATCGCAGCCGGTGCGGCTTGGGATGCTGTTTTTTGAGGATATCAGCAACGCGGCTGGAGCCGATGAACGCCAGGAGGTCCACTTTGCCAGACGACATCAACGGCCCGATTACCTTGGCCCCATCGCCATAAACCGTGTTTACCACACCCGGCGGAAACGAATCGCGAAATGCTTCCAGAAGCGGGCGGTGGAGCAGGACGCCGAGGCGCGGTGGCTTGAAGATGACGACATTCCCCATCAGCAGGGCGGGGATCAGCGTCGTGAATGTTTCGTTCAGCGGGTAGTTGTACGGCCCCATGCACAGGGTGACCCCCAGCGGTGCGCGCCGGATTTGTCCGATGACACCCTGCTCGATCCGAAACCGGGCCGAAACTCGATCAAGGTCTTTCAGCGCGTCGATGGTCTCGTCAATATAGTCGACCGTCCGATCAAATTCTTTCTCGGCATCACCGGCCGTCTTGCCGATCTCCCACATCAGCAGGTTCACCACCTCGGCTTTCTGTGCCTTCATCCGGAACGTGAAGTCCTGCATATGTTGAATCCGCTCGGCAACAGTCTTCGTCGGCCAGTCCCCCTGGCCCGAGCGGTAAGCGCGGACCGCAGAATCCAACACGTCAAGGGCCTCGCTCTCCCCGAGAAGCGGATAGCAGCCCAGCTCCCGCTGTTCCAAGCCGGCGTCCCCCCTGATATGAACGGGCGATGCGACATGTTCTGATGCCCCGCCCCACTGCCGGAGCTCCCCATCGACCAAGAACTCGGTCTGTTCAAGCGGGGAGACGCGAAACGATTCCGGCACCTCTTCTTCCGTTGGAAATAGATCGCCTAATCTGTCCGAAGAAACCATTCTTAACACCTCCATCCGGGCTGAAGAAGTCATCCGATGGACAGCCGCAACGGGTACGGTTCGTCTCAAGGCCATCCGCTGTGGGGCGGACCCAGGCCGTCCGCTCAGTGCAGCCCAATATACCTGTTCGTTCGTCCTTTGCGCAAGGACTTTCTTGGGCTGTAACCTGCTGATAGTGATTGGCGGACGACAGCAGACTTGGCCGAGAGCCCGCCAGCGAAAAGTGTTTATCGGGGGGAGGGGCCGTTGCATGTCCGTCTGCGGCGGTTTAAAATGAGGCCAGGAAGAAAGGAGTGTTGCCATTGGCCATATCCGGCTACGAAGCGAAGTATTACGAGCAACTCGACGGCGGGCGCGTGCATTGCCATCTCTGCCCGCATGAGTGCAGAATCCAGCCGGGCGGCCTGGGCATCTGCCGCCAGCGGGCGAA
>PUPC01000129.1 GCA_003553185.1 Planctomycetota bacterium
GTCGGATAGTGATGGTGTACCTGGCGGCTCTGGTAGTCGGCGGGTGTAGGAACGGCAATGACGAGCCCCAACCTCCTCGTGAGATCGATGAGCCGGCTGTCGAGAAGCCCGCCGCCCAGCCCCGCACGTTCAATTCCGAACTTCCGCTGACGGTGTTCGTCCAGCACGGGGACGAAGAGGGGGGCCGCATGAGGAGCAGTTGGTCGCCATGGCCGCCATCGGTTCCCATACGACCTGTGGAAGAACTGGGGACGACCCCGGCGGCGGAACCGATTACCATCCCCGCCGGCGTCGAGTGGGGCGTCTCTCCCAAGGACGACGTGGGAATACAGGAGCTCGCGGCCGAGATAGAAGCGCAGGATATCCCCGGTGTGGCGCTGCCCCGCCGCATGACGGCCGGGGACCTGGCCCATTTGAAAGGTCTGATCCAGTTGCGATCGCTTGACTTATCGTCGATGTGGCTCTCCGCCGGCGGGCTGGAGCACATCCGGGGTATGACCCAGTTGCGGATGCTTTCCTTGCATGCCACACAGGTCATGGACGCCGGGCTGGAGCACCTTCGCGGCATGACCGAAATGCGGGATCTTCGTCTGTCGGGCACACGGGTCACCGACGCCGGGCTTGAGCACCTCCGGGGCATGACCGAAATGCGAACGCTTAACTTGTGGAGCACACAGGTCACGGACGCCGGTCTGGAGCACCTCCGGGATATGACCGAGATGCGGCTGCTGATTCTTTCTGGCCGGGTCAGCGACGCCGGTCTGGCGCACATCGGGGGTATGACGCAGATGCGGGAGCTTGGCTTGATTGACACACAGGTCACCGATGCCGGGCTGGTGCACCTCAAGGACATGACTCGGATGAGGTCACTAAGCTTGGTTGGCAGGCAGTTCACCGACGCCGGATTGGAGCACCTCCGGGGGATGACTCAGATGCGGCGGCTCGGCCTGTCCGGCACGCAGATCACCGACGCCGGACTGAAACACCTCCGGGGGATGACTCAGATGCGGCGGCTCGGCCTGTCCGGCACGCAGATCACCGACGCCGGGCTGGAGCACCTCAGGGATATGACCGAGATGCGATGGCTGACGCTTCCCCGAGAGATTACCGACGCCGGGCTGGAACACATCCTGAACATGACTAAGATGCAGCGGCTTAGGCTTACGGGCACACAGGTCACGGGAGCAGGCATGGCGGAGCTGCGGAAGGCGCTGCCGCAACTACGTATCCAGAGATAACGTCCGCCCCTCTCCCGCGCGGAGGGAGAAAAGCCGAATACCGAATACGAAACTCGTGATCGGCTCTCACCCCCCGCTCCTGTTCGCCCGGGCTCCCATACCCCCATGCTCGCATGCTTCCTCAACCGGTTCGGACACTTGTCAGGGCCGAGTGTCAGGTGCTATAATGAAGCCATGAAAGAAAAATCGACAATGGGCGTGACCGTTCTGGGGATGGTCTGCGTGATCCTGGGGGCGGTCTGGCTGGTCGCCTCGTTCTGGGGCTTTCTCCAGGTCGAGACCGTCCGGGTCGAGACCGAGCGGGCCGGGGCGCCGCAATTGCTGACCGAGGCGACGGTCTGGATTCCGTATGTGGACGCGGCGGCGAACGCGGTCCTGGCCGCGGTCCTGTTCATCGCGGGGACCGGGCTGTTGAAGTTCCGCGAGTGGGGCCGTAAGCTGGGCATCGGCTATGCCTGGGCCCGCATTTGCTGGAGCATCGTCGCGTTCGTGCTCGCGTTTATCGGGCCGTACTCCCGGCAGGCGCCCATCCCCGAGGGCGAGATGTACGACGTATATCGGACGTTTATGGAATTCCGGTTCGCCGCCGTGGCTCGCACGGGGATGCTCGCGGCGCTGCTCCTGTCGGTCGCGTTTGCGGTCATCGTGCTGTGCCTGCTGAAACGGGAGAGCTACCGCCAGGCCGTGTCGTGAGCCGGCCGGATGTTCCCTCCGCGCGTGCGATGATCGGCCGGGGGCGATTTCAAGCCGCAATCGTCGGCCCCGGGAGTCGATAATAGAGATATGATCTCGCGGCGGAACATCGGGCGGCTGGCCCGCAAGACCCTGGCGGACCCCCGCTACGCGGTGCGTGCGTTCGGCCAGCGGCTGAGGGGATACCTCTCGTACCGTCGGGGCGACGGGCGAAGCGCCCCGCCCGAGACGATCTCGTTGTTCCTCACCTTCCGGTGCAACCTGCGCTGCGAGATGTGCGGGCAGTGGGGGCCGACCGGCTCGGCCCGGGGCTATTCGCCGGACACGCTCAAGCAGCGGCTCTCGCCCGGCGAGATCAAGCGGCTGCTCGACGACGTGCGCCCGGCCCGCCCGAACATCACCCTGTTCGGGGGCGAACCGCTGCTCCATCCCGAGTTCGCCGCCATCCTCGAGACCGTCAAGTCGGCCGGGCTGCGCTGCAATATGGTCACCAACGCGACCCGGCTCGAGCACTTCGCCGAGGGCATCGTCGAGCAGGGGCTGGACGAGATCATCTTCTCGCTGGACGGCCCGCCCGAGGTACACGACCGGGTCCGCGGCGTGCCGGGCACGTTCGACCGGGTCATGGCGGGCTTTGCAGCCCTGAACGAGGCGAAACGCCGGGCGGGCCGCACCCGCCCGAAGATCAACGTGACCAGCGTCGTCTATCCGACCGGCTACCGACGGCTGCCCGAGCTGGTCCCCATCGCAGAGTCGCTCGGCGCCGACTCGCTCACCGTCCACCACCTGATCTTCACCGATCGGGCGACTTACGACCGGCACAACGAGCAGTTCGAGCGGGCGTTCGGGACCCGGTGTTACGACTGGGAGGGTTTCGTTGTCGACGACCTGCCGGAGATCGACCCCGAGCAGGTGCTCCAGGTCCGGGCGTCGATGGAGTCGGCGGGCTCGCGGGTCCACGTGTCGTTCTATCCGAACCTCACCGACGACGAGGTCCGTGCCTGGTACGGCCGGTTCGAGTTCGCCCCCCGGTCCTACTCCGGCCGGTGCAAGAGCCCGTGGATGGCGGCGTATGTGTTCCCGGACGGCGGCGTCCGCCCGTTCCACTCGATGAACTTTGAGGCGGGCAACATTCGGGATAGCTCGTTCACCGACATCTGGAACAACGCGGCGTATCGCCGTTTCCGCCGCGAGGTCAGGGCGTGCGGCCGGTTCCCCATTTGCTCCCGCTGCACCGAGCTGTACCGGTTCTGAAAAACGCCATTGACAGGGCACCGCTGCGACCCTATACTTCGGGCATTCAGCGGAAGATAACGGAACATAACGGAGTCGGAAATGTCATCCCCGGAGGTTTTGAACCTGCAGGAAGCCGCAGAATTCGTGCGTGTCAGCCCCAAGACCCTCCGCGAGAAAGCCAGGGCGAAGAAAGTCCCGGCACAACGCGTGGGGAGAGAGTGGCGTTTTCTCAAGAAGGCACTGGAAGAATGGTTGGCGGGGGCCGATACGGGCGGTGGCGGGTCCGGGAGCGTCGCGGAATCGTCGGGGCAGATGTACCTGTCGTCCGCGCCGCGGGTGAAGCGGCCCGCGAAAGCCGGATTCGGGGACACCGCTTTCACCCGGAACCGGGCAGAGCCAATGCACAGTTGGGTCCCCTGGATTGCCGGCTTCTCGGCAGCGTTTGTCGGCGAGATACTGGACCGCGAGTTGGAGCATACTGATTCGCTCACGGTTCTCGACCCGTTTGCGGGGGTCGGCACCACCCTTGTCGAGGGGGTGCTTCGAGGGTGCGACAGTTATGGATTCGAGATCAATCCATACGCCTCGCTGGCCTGCGAAGTCAAGCTGCATTCGCTGAAGCGGGATCCGGAAGGCATTCGCGACCTGGCCCGGAAGCTCGATAAGAGATTGCGCGAGCAAGTGAAAGAATCGAGGGCGGAGCCGGACTCGGAACCCCCGGCCGGCTTTCGAACCCGGGACCCATTTTATAGCCCGAAGGTCGAGCGGCAGGTCCTCTTCGTGGTCGATTTTATTGATCGAATGGAAGACCCACGGGATAAGCGGCTCCTGAAGCTTGCCCTGGGGGCCGTCATGGTCGGGGTGTCCAACTACTCTTACGAGCCGA
>PUPC01000054.1 GCA_003553185.1 Planctomycetota bacterium
ATGTCGCTGCTCGGGCTGCGCGACATCTCGTCGCTCGCCACCCCGCCGCAGGACCGGCTGGCGATCCACACCGAGGTCCGACGGTTCAACGGCGACCTGGTCCGCGAGGCGATTCTCCGCGAGTTGAACCGCGACGGGCAGGTGTTCTTCGTCCATAACCGGGTACACGACATCAACCACGTCGCCCACCGGGTGGCGAAGCTGGTCCCGGAGGCGCGGCTGATCGTCGCCCACGGCCAGATGAAAGAGGACCGGCTGGAGAAGCGGATGAGCCGGTTCGTGGCCGGCGAGGCGGACGTGCTCGTGTCCACATCCATCATCGAGTCCGGGCTGGACATCCCGACGGCCAACACGATCATCATCCACGAAGCGGATATGTTCGGGCTGGCAGACCTGCACCAGCTCCGTGGCCGCGTCGGACGGTACAAGCACCGGGCATACGCCTATATCCTCCTGCCAGAGAGCCGGCCCATTACCCGCCACGCGCTCAAACGGCTGAAGGCCATCGAGGAGTACAGCGAGCTCGGCTCGGGGTTCAAGCTGGCTATGCGTGACCTCGAGATCCGGGGGGCAGGGAATATCCTGGGGGCGAAACAGAGCGGACATATCGCCGCCGTCGGCTACGAACTCTACTGCCAACTGCTCGACCAGGCGGTCCGCGAACTCAAGCACGAGGAGCTCGAGGAGCGGTCGGAGGTCGATCTGGACCTCGAATTGGACGCATATCTGCCCACCAGCTATATTCGCAGCGACCTGCTGAAGATGGAGGCATACAGGCGACTGGCACGGGCGCGCACGGTGGAAGAGGTCCGCGACGCGGAGGCCGAGATGGAGGACCGGTTCGGTCGGCCGCCCGACCTGGCGGTCAACCTGGTCGCCAAGCATCGGCTCCGTGTCCGGCTCGAACCAAGGGCGGTGACCTATGTCGGGCTGAGAGACGACCACCTGCTGGTCAAGTTCGAGAAACGCGAGCTCGTCGAGCCGATCGCGAACGGGAACGCGGAGATCCGGTTCATCTCGCCGACCTCCGCCCACCTGCTCCTGCCGCCGACCAGCCGAACGCCCGAACGAGTCGTCGATCATCTTGAACACCTGCTGGACGCCGCAACGAGCTCCGAGGGGCAGCCCCCGTCATCATGAGGTGTCGCCAGGTAGCCCGCGTGTACCGAAAAGCGAGCAACGTTCGAACCGCGGAGACCGGACGAGCGAGAAACACTGAGAAGCCGGCGAATTGCTGATCGGCATGCGGCGCGAGGCGTCGCGCTTGCAGTTTTCCTGCCGATACCGCACAATAACAACACAGGCGAACGATCGCCGGTGCAGTCTTTCAGGAGGACCGGGCCGTGAGCGAGAGCGAGAAGCGGATGCCGATCGGCGGGCACCTCGAGGAGCTCCGGCTGCGCCTGATCGTCTGCATCGTCGGCGTATTCCTGGCGACCATCGTCGCCTATATCTACAGCCCCACCGTGTTCTACCCGATGCTCCGTGCCCCGCTTGATGCCGTCCAGGGCCGGGAAGCCGAGAACCCCTTCGTGCTCCGAACGCCGCTGCTCGACCTGCTCGCACGTCAGCGAGCGGCGGTGACCGACGAGCCGCAGGCCGAAGCCGAGCCGATCCACCTCCATTACCAGTCGCTGATCGTCCCGTTCGTGGTCCGGCTGAAGGTCGCCCTGGTCATCGGGATTCTGATCGCCCTCCCCCTCATCATTTTTCAGTTCTGGGCGTTCGTATCGGCGGGCCTCTATCCCAGCGAGCGGCGATATGTGTATCGCTACGGCCCCGGCTCGTTTCTCCTTTTCGTCGCCGGCGCCCTGTTCGCCTATTTCGTCGTCCTGCCCCTGGGGGTCGTCTTTCTGCTTCGCCAGGGGGACCTGTTCGATCTCCAGGCGATCATCACCATCGACCGTTACGCGCCGTTCGTTATGTGGTTGATCCTGGGGTTCGGGCTGATCTTCCAGATGCCGCTGGTGGCGGTGTTCATGACCAAGATCGGTGTGCTGGGCCCGGCCGAACTGGTCAGATGGCGCAAGGTGGCAGTCGTGGCGGTGTTCGTTCTCGCCGCCGTGTTCACCCCGCCCGACCCGTTCACACAGATCGCAATGGCACTGGCGATGGTCGGCCTGTACGAATTCAGCATACTGTTGGCGCGACTGGCAGCGCGAGGCCGACGCGATGCACAAAGCGCCGCCGAATGAAGCCGGGGCTGTGCTTCGCCCGCCTCGAAATCACGCGGCGGATTGATTTTGCAGCCGGTGCAGATATAATGGAGTTTTGCGAGCGAAATGATACTGAGGAGGGATATTGGCAAAGGTTTCCGCGACGAAACGGTTTGAGACCATCTTCCCAATCCTTGAGGATCAATGGGGCGAGCGTGTGCCATACAAGGAACGCCCCCCGCTCCAGCAGATTCTGATTACGTTATTGCTCGTTGACGGACAGGAAGGGCCGGCCGAGAAGACTCTCGATCGGCTGCGAGAACACTTCGTGGACCTCAACGAGCTCCGCGTAAGCGACCCCGACCAGTTGGACGAGCTCCTGGGGGACCGCCATCCGCCCGGGGTGGGCAAGCAGATAGTCGATGCCCTGACGGCGATCTTCAATAACACCCAGGCGATGACTCTAAAGTGGCTCATGGAACTCGAGCCCGAGGAGGCATTCGAGGAGCTGAACCAGCTCGAGAAGTTCCCCAGCCGCGCCATCGGCGAACTCCTGATGGCTTGCTTCGGCTATGACAAACTTCCGGCGACAGAGGGGCTGCTCCGAGTCGCCGAGCGGACCGACATCGTCAGTTCCGGGGCTCCGGAAAGCCAAATGCTGGGCCTGCGCCGGATCACACCAAAGGATGACCGGGAGCGGATATTCCACGCGTTCGAGATGCACGCAGAGCGGATATGTACCCGAAAGGATTACGACTGCCCCAACTGCCCGATTAACGAGGATTGCCCGACCGGGCAGGAGACCCTGGAGCGGCTCCGGCTTCAGGAGGAGCAGGAGAAAGCCGCACAGAAGGCGGAAGCCGCCCGGCTCCAACGCAAGCTCGAGCGCGATAAGCGCACGGAGAAGCGTAGGAAAGAGGCGGCTGCCAAGCTCAAAGAAACCATCGAAGCCCGCAGCAAAGAGCTAAACATCGCCGTTAATGAAAAGAATACTAAGAGTAGCAAGGGCAAGAAGACCGGCAAAAAGAAGAGCAAGGCCAAGTCGTCCACCAAGTCTTCGAAGAACACGGCCAAGATGGTCCAGGCACCGTCGCACGAGGTAAAAAGCAAGCCGGAGAAAAAAAAGAGCAATCGCAAAACCGGCGGGCGATCAAAAAGCAAAAAACGCTCGAAGAAGACCGGGAAACGTTCGCCAAAAAAGAAAGGGAAACGCTAACAGCGGCTCGACAGACCCCATAGCCGCTGTTATCGCCCGTGACACAGAGAGGCCCAATGACCCTTAAACTCGCACTCCCCTCAGGCAGCTTGCAGGTATCAACTTTCGACCTGATGGCCAATGCCGGTTTCGACATCGCCGTCGAAGGCAGATCGTATTATCCGTCGATCGACGACCCCGAAATCGAGGTCGTCCTCTTCCGCGCCCAGGAGGTCTCTCGTTACGTCGCCGACGGGGTGATGGACGCGGGCCTGACCGGGATGGATTGGATTCTGGAGAACGGATCGGACGTCATCGAGGTGGCGGAACTGGTCTATTCGAAGCGGACCAGCCAGCCCGCCCGCTGGGTGCTCGCCGTGCCCGAGGAATCCCCCGTACAGACGGTCGAGGACCTCGACGGGAAGGTGATCGCCACCGAAGCGGTGAACCTGACCCGCCGGTTCCTCGAAGAACGCGGGGTGGACGCCCGCATCGAGTTCTCGTGGGGGTCAACCGAGGTGAAGGCGGGCATTGTGGACGCCATTGTCGAACTTACCGAGACCGGCAGCAGTCTGAGATCGAACCGCCTGCGCGTGGTGGCCGAACTCATCCGTACCACACCGCGCCTCATCGCCAACAAAGAGGCCTGGGCCGACGAGTGGAAGCGCAAGAAGATAGACGATCTGGCCACCCTGCTGAAAAGCGCGATCGTCGCTCGGAGCAAGGTCGTACTCAAGTTGAACTCGCCGGAACAGGCGCTGGACCAGGTGCTCGAGCTGCTCCCCGCCCTGCACACCCCCACCGTCTCGCCGCTCGCCGACAAAGGATGGTACGCAGTCGAGACCGTCCTGAACGAGTGGGAAGCCAGGGAGCTGATCCCCGAACTGAAACGAGTCGGGGCCGAGGGAATCATCGAGTTCGGGCTCCACAAGGTCATCCCTTGAGGACCGTACCGAGGTGATACGACATGCGGCGACTTACCCGGCAAGCGACCTGGCTCTGTCTCGTCCTGCTGGCGGCACCCGGCATATCCGCCCGGGCCGGCACCCCTGAGGAAGAAGCCCGCCCCTTCGCAACCTTCTGCGCGGCAATCCACACACGCATGGAGGGGAACGATGCGGAGGCCCTGAAGTTGTTCAAGGCGGCGCTCGGGCTGGACCCGCACTCGGCCCACATCCACATACATCTCGCCCAGCTCTATGAATCGGGGCCGGAGGACCACAACAAGGCCCGCGCCCACTACCAGGCCGCACTGGAGATCGACCCCAACGATTTCCGAGCCAGTTACGGCATCGCCCGGGGGCTCCTCCGCCAGCGAAAATACGAGGAGGCCCGCGACCTCATCCGCGAAGCGGTCGACCGGCCCGAGGCAACACTGCCGCCCGAGATACTCGGTGATGCGTTCCGCGAACTCGCTACCCGGGCACACGCCCTCGGGCGCCTCGAGGAGGCCGCCGAGTTCTACGAAAAGGCCGCACGGCGAACCAGGCGGCCTGCATACGTCCTGCTCTGCCTGGGTAGAGTCTATCGCCAGATGGACAAGCCCGAGCAGGCGGTGGAATCGCTCCGCCGGGTCCTGCGATACGCCCCCTATTTCGCACACACCCACCGCGAAATCTCGGACACCTTCCGGCAGATGGGCGAGTGGGCGGCCGCGTTCGACGAGTTCATCGCCTATATGGACCACCGACACGGCCCCGGCCGGCAGATGCGGCTGCTCCGCGAAGCGTCCCAGCTCGCCATCAACGCCCGCAAACTGGAGGCGGCCCGCGAACTCCAACAGGAGCTGCTGGACCGGCTGCTGGTGACATACAGCCCGGACAATGCCTCGGCCCATCAATGTAAAGACATCGCAAACATTCTCCGCCAGATGGGCCGGCATGAGCGAGCGGTCCCATATCTCGAAAAAGCCGTCCAAACGGCCGAAGCCGGCCTGAAGCCGCCCCTGCAGATGGAACTCGCCGAGCTGTACGAAGAGCTCGGGCGCACCGAAGACGCCGTTCGGACGCTCGGCCGGGCAATCGAGGCGGTCGAGCCCGCGGCATCCGTCCGCTACAGGACACGGAAGAGCGCCCTGCTCGAGGCGGCCGGCGAGCACGAACGGGCACACGACGCGCTGCAGAAGATTCTCGACATCCCCGGCCAGGAGGCGGCCGGACACGACCACATCGGCCGGTTCCACGGGCGTCGGGACGCCACGTCCGAAGCCATCCGCCACCTGACCGAAGCGGTCCGGCTGGCCGAGCCGAACGAGAGTGGTCGATATCGTATCAACCTGAGCCGAGCCCTGGCCCACGCCGACCGGACGGAGGAGGCGGAGGAGGTGCTCGTCGAGGCCAGACACCTCCTCCCAGACGACCCGGCGGTCAACAATGCACTCGGCTGGTTCTATGCCGAACGCGGGATCAAGCTGGCGGAGGCACGTCGGCTGGCTGAGAAGGCACTCGCCGTCGAACCGCGCAATCCGTATTTCCTCGACACACTCGGCTGGGTTCACTTCCGACTGGGCGAAAACCGGACGGCCCTGGACAAGCTACGGCGGGCCGCCGCATTGACAAACGACAGCACCATCCACGAGCACGTCGGCGACGTGTACAAGGCCATCGGCCAACAGGACAAGGCACGACAACACTGGCTGCGGGCACTGGAGATCGACCCCGACCGGGACAGTGTCCGCCGCAAGCTGGACGACATCGAGGACTGACACGGGCCACCGCAAGGCCGGCCCGGCATTCGAACAAGACGATAGACGCGGAACGCCGCTTCCCGGCGGCCGACCGCATACAAGCAGAGGGATAATTATGTCTGGACATTCTCACTGGGCGACCATCCGCCGGAAAAAAAGCGCGGCCGACGAAAAAAGGGGCCGGATGTTCTCGAAGTGCGCCAAATTGATCATGAGCGCAGCGCGGACCGGCGGAGCCGACCCCGACACCAACCTCCAGCTCCGATACGCCATTGAGGACGCCCAGGCAATCAACATGCCGAAGGACAACATCGAGCGGGCAATCCTCAAGGGGATCGGCGAGCTGGAGGGCCAGGAGCTCGTGGGGGCCGTGTACGAGGGCTATGGGCCGGGCGGCTGCGCCATGCTGGTCGAGGCGGTGACCGACAACCGCAACCGGACCTCGGCGGCGGTCCGCCACATCTTCGAGAAACACGGCGGCTCGCTGAGCGGGGCTGGCAGCGTGGCATGGATGTTCGAGACGAAGGGCGTGATCTCGGTCTCGACGGACATCGTCGAGGAAGACGCCCTGCTCGACGTGGCTCTTGAATCAGGGGCCGAAGACATCGAGAAACTGGAAAACGCCTACGAAATTACCTGCGACCCGTCGAACTTCAGCGACCTGAAAGACGCACTCGACGGTAGCGGGATCACGACCGATACCGCCGAGATCGCCAACATCGCAACCCAGAACATCTCCCCGTCGCTCGATGACGCCCGAAAGGCACTGCGCCTGATGGAAGACCTCGAGGATCACGACGACGTACAGAAAGTATCCGCGAACTTTGATATCCCGGCCGAACTTGTTGCGGAGGTGACATGACAACACCGATAAAACCCGGGCCGCGTTCCGGCCTGGAATTCGACACCTGGCGAGTCCTGCGCGTGATGGCCGAACTGGTCGATGGATTCGAGACGATGGCCTCCGTCGAAAAGGCGGTCAGCATATATGGGGCGGCTCGAGCCCGGCAGGGCGACAAATACTATCGGCTTACCGAAGAGATCGCCGAGACCCTCGGCCGGGGCGGATACGCCATCATCTCGGGCGGCGGGCCCGGGATCATGGAAGCGGCGAACAAGGGGGCTCGCACCGCTGGCGTCGAATCAATCGCCCTGAACATCGGACTCCCCCAGGAACAGGAGCCGAACCCGTACGCCAACATCTCGATGGACTTCCGCTACTTCTTCACCCGCAAGGTGATGTTCGTCAAATACGCCAATGCGTTTGTCGTGATGCCGGGCGGCTATGGCACGTTCGACGAGTGCTTCACCGCCCTGACCCTCATCCAGACCAGGCGGTCGTACAAGGTCCCCCTCATATTGGTCGACAGGGAGTTCTGGGGCGGGATGTACGACTGGCTCCAAACCTCTCTCGAACGGGGCTACCTGGACGAGAGCGACCTGGACCTGATCACTTTCAGCGACGACCCCGGCGAGATCCTGCAGATCGTCCTGGAGGCCGATCGGAAGGCGGAGGAGAAGAAGAAGGAAGAGGAGGGGGAGAAGAAGTAGCTTCGCCGGGCTCCGTGGGTCCAGCCCCGGTTTCCTCGTCGCTTGCTCGCAACCCGGATGCGGAATCCGGCGGCTCGCCGGCACCAGTCTTCGCACGGACAATCCGGGCATCTCCCCACGCGGCGCTGCCCACCAGCCAGCGGGCATTGGTGCACCGCACCTCGAGTTCGAGTTCCTCGACATCCAGGATTGGCAGGTCGATGTCAACCGGCTCCGAGTCCCACCGCATTCGCCCGGTTCGGTATAACAGGTGCCCGTCCCCGCGAACGACAAACTGGACCCATTCTCTCCGGTCCCGGCCCGGCGTCACCTCGCTTTCGCCCTCGAGGTCGATGCCGACGGTCGCTCGAAAGCGGTGGAATCGCTCCCCGTAGGGGGTGTCGGACCGATGAATCCGGAAGACGACCCGGCTTGGAGCTCTGGCACCCAGGCCCCGTTGGAACACCCGGCGCGATTCGCCGGCCGGGCCCACGCTGAGCTCTCGTCCCTCTGCGCTGGTGTCGAACCCGACGGCCATCTTGTGCTGGTCGATCAGCACAGGCATCAGTTCGCTCAGGTGCACCGTTTCCCGCCCCGACGGCGGCCGGGTGCGCGCCGGGATTACCCGGGCCGGCGCACGTTCCCGGGCCCGGGCATCGCCGAACCAGGTCGTGTGGTGGTCGAGCTGCCAGTCGTGCCCGAAAAAGCCAAACTCGAGCATGGTCTCGGCCGAGCGCGACCGGCGGTCGAACACCGCGTAGTCGAACCACGACCAGTTGTCGTATGGCCCCCATTGGAAGAAGTTCCCGAACAGGTTGTTGCTCTGGAAGACCGCATCGGCCCGGTTCGCCCCGGCGATGACCACGGCCAGCCGGTCGGGGTTCAGCGGGTTGGGATAACAGAACTTCGCGGCCACGTCTTCGCCGCGATAGACCCGCCGGTCGCCGACGACGACCGCCCCGTTCTCGATCCGGATGGGGAGATGGTCGTTGATCCGGGCGGTGATCGTGTTGTCCTCCGGGCCGCCGTAGAGGACGAGGTTGTGTGCGGCTATGTCTGCCCGCGTGACCTCGTAATCGAACCGGACTCGCGGCGGTTTGGTGTACAGATGCTCCCAGTCGTCGGCGAATCGCTCCGCCTCTTCTCGCAGGACACGGCGGTCGAACGCCCGCTCGCTCTGCGTACCGATGACCAGCATAAAGCTGGCGGTGAAGGCGTCGGAGACCGGGCCCTCCAGGTAGGGCCGCTTGTGGAGGCGCGGCTGGGTGAACTCGGGCCGCCAGTGCGCCCCTTCTCGTGAGAATCGGAGCCACCGCCGATCGGACACGACCTCGGTGAACACTGGCTCGTCGTCGATAACGACCGTTATCGCCTGGGCGGTGTTGACCGGGCACTGGTGGAGGTCAATCTGGAACGCGGTGACGTTTCGCGGCTCGACTCGGATCAGCGAATCGCCGCTCACCTCGGCGTCGACCTCGCCGTACAATTCGGGCCGACCGAACCGCAGGATGCGGAGCCAGTGGGAGCGGCCGTGTTTCAACTGCGACGCCCGAAGCTGGACCCGGCGGGGGCGATCGACAAGACGGGCGGCGAACACCGCGTCGTGCTGACGTCTGACAACATCCTCCGGACGCCACCCGTGACCGCCCTCCCCCTCGCGGTATGTGAACGAACAGCCGGCCTGTTCCAGAGCCCGTGCCATCGCTCGGCTGTTCTCGACGGAGACCACCCCGTCGTCGGCCCCGTGCAGAAAATAAGTGGTGGTGTGGAGCAGATTCCCGGCATAGGTAACCGGATCGCTGGCCGCCCGCAGCTCTCGGCGAAGCCAGGCGAACCGGCCGGTGTCGGGCGAAACGCGGGTGGCAGATTCCGCCCAGGCCCGACTGTCGGTGTTCGCCGCGCTCGGGCCGATCGCCGCGAACCGATCGGGGTAGCGCGTCGCCAGATGCCAGCAGCCGGTCCCGCCCATCGACGCCCCGAGCAGGTACACCCGGCGCCGATCGATGGTGTAGTAATTCTGGACCTCATCGATTGCCGCCATCACGTCTTCCTCGCCGACGAACATATAGTCCATACTGCCCCGACCGTGGGGACTGAGGACCACCGCGTCACGCACACCCTCGGTCGGGTAGCCCTGGAACGGTCGGTACCATCCGTGTCCGTGCATGCGGACGGCGAGCGGCGCCGGCCGGCGCGGGTCGTAGGATTCCGGGACGTAGACGGTATATGGCTGGACCTGCCCGTCGATCTGCGACACATAGCCCTTGAGGATGTTGCCGCGTTTCTCCTCGAACGGGTCCCCGCCCGCGAGCAGCTCGGCCAGGTCTGCCCGCAGCCCGTCGATCCACTCGCGTGCCCAATCCTCGGTCTTCGAGCCGGTCAGCACCGGCCGCTCGTCGAGCCGATACGTGAGGTATTCGTGCTTGGTTCTGAGCCACAGGAGCTGACGCTGCAGCCGGTCGGGGATCGATTCTTCGGCCTCGTCGAGCCGGAGTGCAAGGTCGGTAACCGGTCCCGACAGGTCCACCCGCGGCTGACGGGCCAATTCGGCCACTTCGCGATATCGCCGGGCCAGGGTGTCGCCCCTTCGGGCAACATCGATATCAGCGGGTTTGACTTGGAGAGTGATGGCGAAGATGTGTATCCGCGGCTGTTCCGGGAGCCGGATTGCGATCAACCGCCTGTCGGGATCGACCGGGATTCTCACGGCGTACAGGTAGCAGGGCACCTCCTGTCGGTCGTTCCGGTCGGTCCACTCGTCCCAGGCGAAGCGGTATGGTGCCCGCCAGGCCACGGTCGCATCGTCGGACGGCACGCACCAGTCGGGAAAGGAGAGCATTTCGATATCTGTCGAACCGTCTTTATATTTGAGCTTGACCGCTCCGGCGGCGGCTCCGTTCTCGGCGGCGCCGAGGAAGGCGACCGCCTTGCAGCGATACGCCTCGTCGAGCCAGCCCGGCTTTCCGGCGTCGCCGATCCGCTGCCCGCTGCAGGCGACATTATTCGGCTCTTCCGGGGCGATGACGGGGAACAGGAACGATGCTTCGATCTCGTCCACTCGCACCACCGCTCCGCTCGCCGGCATTTTTTCGGCGGGGTATCCCGAGCCGGGGATATCCGGCGGATTGTCGGGGCAGTCGAAGTTCGCGTCGTCGGGGTCGGAGGACGACGCGATGCCGTCGTTGTTAAAGAAGGGGGACAGGTCGAGAGGCAGTTCGTTCCGCCGGGTCCAGATGGTGGGGGTCGGAGGCGGTGTTGGTTCCCGTTCCCGCCGCAGTTCGTTATAGATAAATGCGATCACGATCAGCCCCAGCAGTGCGCAGGCCAGCACCAGCGGCATCCGGCTCAGCGAACCGTTTTCGGCGGCTCGCCGGCCATCCGATTCAGGGGTCTTCATTCTCGGGCACCTCCCGCGAGGGTTCCCTCCCACCAAGTATGACGTCGGCAAGAATGGCAGGTTGCAGATGGCGCTCCACGTTTCGCAGCAGGATGGGCGAGACCGACGGATCGGTCGCATTGCCCGTCACCCGGATGAGAAGCAGTTCGTTCCTGATGACATCGAGCGTCTGGTTCAACAGCCGCCCGATGGTATAGATGACGGGGATATTCGGCAGTAAGCTGCCGTGCGCCTGTCGATAAAAGATGAGGTCGAGTTGCTCTTCCTCCAGGTAGTGGATGACCCCGACGCCACGGGTGCTGAGCCGGGCCCCCCGGATGACGAGCGACTCGACTTCAAGCTGTTCATTGTCGATGAGGAGGTCGAGCGTGGCTCCTTCCACGAGGTCGGGCCGTTCGGCGAACATCCCGGGCACGTCGTAGATGCTGCGGACGAGCGCGGTCTGGCCGAGGTTGGCCCGGTCGATGTCTATCGAGCCGCTCCCGCTCATCGTCCAGTTGGGCACCCGGCCCTGCCCGGCTCCGTCCAGCCGGCGCCGTGCGGTGAACTGTACGGCCCCGCGCATTTTCCCCCAGACCCGCTCCCGGGTAGCCCTGATAACGTCATTGAGCCGGGAGACATCCATTTCGGACACCGCGATATGTCCGTGAGCTGAAGACAGGTCGCCAGTCACATTCAGCTCGCCTTCCAGCAGCCCACCGTGCATATTGCCACGGACGTTCCGAAACGAGTACAGGGAGCCGGCCCTTTCGACGTCGGCGGTCAGATCATGGATCATCCCAAACGGCCCGTCCACCTTGTCCAGTACGAGAGACCCCTGGAATACCCGACCTCGCGGTCGTTCCACGGTCGCCCGGCCGCTCAACCGGGAGATGGCAAATTCCCGGATGGGGAACTCGCCCTCTGCATCATCATTGACCAGGGGGATCGCGCCCTTCACGTCTCGAAATTCAACTGTCCCGGCGTACTCGAGGTCGGGCGTCTCGCCGGGCCGCTGGATCAGGTTGAACTCGCATCGTCGCACGGTCAATCTGCCGTCGGGCGAGAGTGCCCGGACCGCATCCCCTGTTGCGTCCGGCAGAACCTCGATGATTTTGGCCAGCCGGAAGTTATCGCCGGTGACCTCCCCGGTCAACCAGCTCATCTCGTCGGTGATGATGAGCAGGCCGTCCGTGCTGGTGATCATCCCGCCGAGGGACTTCGCCCTGATGTCCCTGAACCGGACGGTGTTGCCCTCATAGGTCACCGAACCGCGAATGTTGGTGGCGGCAAGCCATTTTTCGCCGATGGGCAGGCGAGCCGAGCAGCCCTTCAATTCTGCGGTGATCCGGAGCTCGTCGGGCATGCCCTCACGACTCGGACCGGACACCCTGATGTGCAGGTCTGCCCTGCCCTCCGGCTCCAGCCGATGGAGGTCCAGTTCCCGTATCGAAGGAGCCACCAGGAACGATTCCTTGTCAAAGCGGATGTTGTCGGCCCGGATGTCCACCCGCATATCCGGTTGGTCGATCCGCACCCACCCCTCGGCCGAGACGGGCGCGTCGTTGTGACGGCCGGTTGTCCGGACGAGATCGACTCGGTCGGGCCGGATATGCATCAGGCCGTTCAAATCGGTTACCTTGTAGGGGAAGTCTGTTGGCGTGGCAGTCGAATCTATGAGGGTCACGGCCGCGAACCAATCCTGATCGTCCCGTTCCAGCCCCTCGCCCCGATAGCTGGCGTCCACGTTGACCGCGCCCCCCTCCACGCCGTACTTACGGAAATAGTGGTATGCCTGCTCATCGAACGCCTCGAGCGCGCGCTCCAACGCCTGGTTGACCGGGAGGTCACGAACTTCCGCATAGAATTCGAGCCGGCCCGGGTTCAGCAGGTCGGCCTCTCCGGCCAGGGTGACCCGGCCAGTGCCGTGTCTGCCGACGACCTGATTCCAGGTAATACGATCCGGGCGGACTCGGAACCTGCCGGACACGTCGGTGAGCGGCAGGGGGAACAATTCGGCGGTTACATCCGCCCCATCGAGGATGGCTTTCAAAGTCCAGTCTATCTCCTCGACGGCTCCTATATGCCCTTTCACTTCTATCGCCGCCTCGACTTCTCCGCCCTGGACATCGTATCGCAGAAGCTCGGCGTAGCCCTCCGGACTGACCGATTCGACCGCCTTCTCGAAATCTGCATCGACAGGCAGTTCGGTTACGTGGACCGTCAGAGCCGTCCCGTCCGGAGCGTCGGTCAGGCCGACCCGGCCCGACACGCGGACGGTGCCCTTCCCCAGCCGGCCGATGACCGGGCTGGTGAATGTCAGGGCCTCAGTGTCGACGACAAATGCCCCGTTGGCGCGGGTGAGCCGATAGGGAATCTCGGCCGGCTCAAAAATGCCGGCTCGAAGATGAACACTTGCCCGAAGAAAGTAGGGGGCGATCGGGTCCCGCTTGTTCGGCTCATCGCCCCCGATGAACAGTCCGGCCTCCACGTCAGCGTCCAGTTGTCCATCGACCAGGCCCACCCGTCCGATGGCGTCCTTGATATTGGGTTGGAGAAAATGGTACATTTCGGGCCACGGCTGCAACCTCCGGACGCGACCGGACAACCGGACCGCGGGCCGGCCTTCGTGGCGGAGCGTGTGCCCCGAGCCGGCAAAAACCGAAGAGCGGTATGTGCCCGTCGCCCTGGTGATGCGAGCACGGTGCAGATCGCCCTCCAGGGTCGCATTGATTTCTTCAAGCGGGTGCGGCAGTTCGTCGGGAGCCACCGTGCCGTCGGCCAACCTCAGCCGCCAGGAAAGATCGGGCTGCTGCCCGGCTTGCCCCCCGCCGCGGGCGGCCATATCCATCTCGACGGTCAGGGACGCTGTCCCCGACGCTGAGGCGCGGTCCCATACCTCTTGTATCTCCACGGGGAGCACATCGCGTACCGTCGGGCCGAGTTCGATCCGGGGGAATGAGACCGTCAGGTGGCTTGCCAGTCCGGCGCCTCCAATAACTCCCCAAGCCCGGAACGGCCGAAAGGCGCGGCTGTAGCCCGAGGCGGTCACCTCGGTTCTGGCCACATCCCGAGGTACCAGATCGATTTCTACGTCCTCGAACCGGAGCCAGGGTTCGGCCGCCGTATCGCCACCATCCCGAAAGATGTCCGCCGTCAGGTTCCGCACCATCACGGTATATTGCGGCGGGCGCTCGGGCGGCTCATCCTCGATCAGATCGAGGTCCTTCTCCCGCAGCGAAAGCTCGACGCCATCGATGACGACCGAGCGGAGACGGACGCGAGCCAGCAGCAGAGAGGCAAGATCGGTCGACGCGGTTATTCGGCGGACGGTCGCCACCCGGCTGTCGTCTTCCGGACGTACCAGGACCACGCCTTCGAGGGTGGCCGAGCCGGGCCAGGCCAGACGAGCGGTCTCGATCTGAGCTTCAAACGGGAAGTTCTGCTCGAGTTCCTCGATGGCCAGGGGGGGGAGCCACCTGGGGGCGGACCACAGTACGACCGCGACGGCAACGGCCAGGACCGCGATCAGTATTGCGAGCGAGCACAGAACCCACCTGTACCGCCGCCGAGGCCGCCGCGCTAATTCATCTCTCTTAGCCATCGCGAGTTCTATCGGACTGCCCATATACCTACTATCGTACTCTATCCTGCAATGCGTAACCAGATATTATAGCAACAAAGACCGTTTTTCGGCCAACCTGTTACCTGATGCAGGGCAGCAACGCCCATTGTCGGGCGTCAGGCAGCCGGCCGCACACTGTCGCGAATGCGATCAGTTCCGCTTCTCGTACAGCATTCGGAGCGCGTTCTCGCCGAAGATGGCCTGACGCCAGCGTTTCGATATCTCCAGCTTGTCGCAAAGATTGACGTAGTCGTTATACACGTCCTCCACCCACTCGTTGGCCACGTCGGTCCCGAACAGAATCTTGCTGTACGGGTGCTTCTTTTTGTGGCCCTTATAGGGGTGGTCCCCGCGGTGCCACCAGAGCAGGCCGTCAAGGAATTCCGGTGTTTTCTTCTTCAGTGTCGAGCCGCTGAGGTCGAACCACAGGTTGGCGTTCCACCGGGCCGACATCGATGCCTCTTCATACCACGGGTTGCCGAGGTGCGCCCCGTGCACGTGCAGTTTGGGGAATGCCCGGCATATGGCATCGAGGTGGATCGGGCGCATCCGGTTCGAGTTAACGTCGAACGCGTTATCGCTCCGGGCCACGATCCCGAGGTGGAACAGGATCGGCATCCGCTGTTTCGCCGCCGTCTCGTAGAGCGGCCAGTAGGAATGGTCGTCGTAGCACTTGCGGGTTCGAATGACTTTCATGCCGACAAAGCCCATGTCCTTGAACCGCTCGATGTCTTTCGGTGTGTGCGTGTCTGGCAGGAGGTGGGCGAACGGGATGAGCCGGTCGGGATGCCGTTCGGCGGCCTTCATCAGCTTCTCGTTCGGTTTCTCCATCGACCGGTTCGTGTTGAACACGATCGCCTTGTCCGTCCCCACCTTGTCGCACGCCTCGAGCAGGCCCTTGATGTGCTCCGGGCTGCCGTCCGAATGTACGTGTGCATCGATCTGCATGGCCGCATCCTCCTTCGTCCGCTGACTGTTATGCACTCCCGGGGCAGCCGGCGGACACGCTTCCGCATCCGCCCGTCCCCCGGCGAACCTCACGTCATACCTCGATTCGCATCGCCGGTCCGCACCGTCAAGACCGGATACGATGGTACAGGATGCGGCGGCGGTTGTCTATGATGATCCCGCCTTTGAGAAAGTTCGTACTGCTCAGCCCGCGTTTTTCAAGTCGATGATCGGTGAGCCGTCGAGCGCGTCGAGCCCGTTCACTACGACGCGGGTCCCCTGTATGGCGGTCACCTCGACCACGGTTACGCCGACCGGGTTGGGCCTCATCGGGCTGCGGAGTGCGAACACGCCCTGTATCGGGCGGGCCGTGTCGCCCCGGGGGTGGACTCGCAGCCGGCGGCGGTCGTCCGCCGTGAGTTTGTGCATCCAGTACAGCACCTGGAGCTTGTCGCCCGGCTCGACCCCGAGCAGTGCCTCGACGTACCGGTCCTCAATTTCGAGCGAGCTCTTGTCGCTTGATATCGCCCTAACCTGGCCCACCGGTTCGATGTTCATCGCGTTTGTGCTCATTACACACCTCTTCTTCTCTCAGGGGCCTGCCCTTGCGACCGCAGGGGTTCGGTCATCCGCTCAATGCTGGTGTTTTGATCCGCCGGTCGGCTCGCTATGTTGGGCAACGCCGTCGTGCTGCTGTCCAAGCTTCCCTTCGGTCCGATTGAGGAGTTGGGCATTGATGGCGACGATGACGGTCGACGCGGACATTATAATTGCTCCGACCGCCGGCGGCATAAGAATTCCGGCCCAATAGAGGGCCCCGGCCGCCAGCGGAATGGCCACGACGTTGTATCCGGTCGCCCAGAACAAGTTCTGTACCATCTTGCGATGGGTGGCCCGGGCGAGCCGTGCGATGGCCGTCACATCACGAGGGTCGGACCGGACCAGCACGATGTCAGCCGATTCCATGGCCACATCCGTGCCAGCGCCGATCGCCACGCCCAGGTCGGCAGTGACCAGAGCCGGGGCATCATTGACCCCGTCGCCGACCATCGCGACCGAGAGGCCACGACCCTGCACCTCCTGAATTTTCTCTGCTTTCTGATCGGGCAATACCTGGGCGAAGTACTCCTCAATCCCCAGTTCCTCGGCGACCGACCGGGCCACGGCCTCGGAATCACCGGTGAGCATCATCGGCCTGATGCCCATCTTTTTCAAATGGCTGATGGCTTCCTTCGACTCGTCCCGGACGATGTCGGCGAGGGCGAGCGCCCCGCACGGCTCGCCGTCCACCAGCAGCCATACGACCGTCTTGCCCTGCTCGGCGATCTTTTGCACTTCGTCGGATTCGACCGCGATGTCGTGCTCCTCGAGGTAGCC